>JASHUI010000499.1:0-4495 GCA_030040095.1 Streptosporangiaceae bacterium
GCCAGCAGGCCCAGGCGCAGGACCAGCCCGCGCTGGCCGGCCAGTTCCCGCCGCGACCCGGCCGCCGCGCCCGCCCCGGCGAATATCAGCGCCACGGTGTTGGTCACGTTCGCGCTGACCGGGGGGAGCCCGAGCGCGAGCAGCGCCGGGTAGGAGACGACGGAGGCGAGGGCCGCGACCGTACTGAGCAACCCGGCCAGAGCGCCGGCTCCGAGCAGGGCCAGGATCGCGAGCACGCCCACCGACTCCCATGATCACGTAGCGGGCGCTTTGCCGCCAATACCGCGCAAAGCCTCCGCGCTATCGTAAAAGCCGCCGGCCGCACGTCGTGCTGCCGCTGGCCGGAGTCAGCCACAAGACCCCGCAGCAGGGTGGCCGAGAGCGCTGCGGCGCGCGGAGCCAGGACACACCGGACGTCGGCATAGATTGCAGTCAGCGCCGTGTGGCGTGCCAGTCGCGCCCGCTGCCGTGGCGCCCGGCGCCGCGGCCCGATTGGAGGTTGTCCGTGGCCGCACCGATGGTTACCCCGCCCACCGGCGTCAGCCTGCAACGCCTGACCGAGCAGTCATGGGACCGGCTCGCCGCCGGGTCCGTGCTGCATTACGAGGGCAGGCAGTGGACCGGTGAACAGCTCGCCGAGCGGGTCCGCCGGGTCACCGGCGGCCTGCAGGAGGCAGGGCTGTCCGCCGGCGAGCGGGTCGTGGTCTGCATGGCCAACTGCCCCGAGGTCTCCATTACCTACTCGGCCATCTGGCGCACCGGCGCGGTGACCACGCCGGTGCTGTTCCTGCTGAGCGAGGACGAGCTGCGGCACGTACTCAGCGACAGCGGCGCCGCCCTGGTGGTGACCACCCCGGAGTTCCTGCCCAAGGTCATCGCGGCCGCGGCGGACCTGACCAGCGTGCGCGGCATCGTGGTGGTCGGCCAGCCGGCGGCCGAGCGCGCCGGGCCGGCCGCCGGGCCGCCGCTGCTGCCGTTCGCGGAGCTGGAGACGGCCCCGCCGGCCAGGCTCGTCGACTCCGACCCGTCCGGGCTCGCGGCCCTGCTCTACACCGGCGGCACAACGGGCCGGTCCAAGGGCGTGATGATCAGCCACAACGCCCTGTCCGCCTCGGCCTGGGCGGCCACGGCCACCTCCTACGACGAGGAGCTGAGCTCGGCCCTGCTCCCGCTGCCGCTGTCGCACGTCTACGGGCTGATGGTCAGCGTGATGGGCCTGCACGCGCCCGGGCCGGGCACCTCGGTGCTGATGCGCTGGTTCGATCCGGCCGGCTGGCTCGAGCTGGCCCAGCGGCACCGGGTCAACGTCAGCCCGCTGGTGCCGTCGATGCTGCAGATGCTGCTGCAGCAACCGCTGGAGAACTACGACCTGTCCGCCCTGGCCCGCCTCACCAGCGGCAGCGCGCCGCTGCCCGCCCAGGTCGTGGAGGACTTTCGCAAGCGGCTGCCGCACGTCGAGATCGGCGAGGGCTACGGCTGTACCGAGACCGCGGCGATCATCTCCACCTCGCCGCGCGGCCAGGTGCGCGCGGGCAGCGTGGGCAAGCCCGCGCCGGGCGTCGAGGTCCGCATCGAGCGGCCGGACTCCCTGGCGGCGGAGCCCGGCGAGGAGGGCGAGATCTGCGTGCGCGGGCCCGTGGTCATGAACGGGTACTGGCACGCCGAGCGGGAGACCGCTGAGGTGATGCGCGGGGGCTGGCTGCACACCGGCGACGTGGGCAGGCTCGACGAGGACGGCTACCTCTTTATCGTGGACCGGATCAAGGACCTGATCATCCGCGGCGGCTACAACGTTTACCCCCGCGACGTCGAGGACGTGCTGATGACCCACCCCGACGTGGTCGGGGCCGCGGTGGTCGGGCGGCCGGACGAGAAGTACGGGGAGGAGGTGGTCGCCTTCGTGCAGCTCCGCGAGGACGCGATGGCCGGGCCCGCGGAGCTGATCGAGTTCAGCCGGCGCCACTTGTCCGCCGTGAAGTACCCGCGCGAGGTCCGGCTGGTCGACGCGATCCCGCTGACCAGCGTGATGAAGACCGACCGCAAGCTGCTGCGCGCCATGGTCGCCGCCGGCGAGCCCGCGGCCGGCCAGCAGGCCGGGAGTTAGAGCCGGGCTTCTCGTCGGGCCCGCCTTCGGCCGTAACGCGGCGCGGTCAGCGCGCTCCCGCTCCTCGGCCGGGTCAGCGGCGCGGCTACCGGGTTTGCGGATGTGTTCCGGCGCTCGTTCGAATACCGTCGTCATCATGCAGGCGGAAACCTCGGCCGACCTCGTCAGATGCCCGCACTGCGGACGCAGGAACCGGGTGCCGACGGCGGCGGCAGGCACCCCGCGCTGCGGCAACTGCCACCGGCCGCTGCCCTGGATCGTCGACGCGGTCGACGCGACGTTCGCCGAGATCGCCGAGCGATCCTCGGTCCCCGCGCTGGTCGATCTCTGGGCGCCGTGGTGCGGCCCGTGCCGCATGGTCAGCCCGGCGCTCGAGCAACTCGCCGCGGAAATGGCCGGCCAGCTGAAGCTGGTCAAGGTCAACGTGGATGAATCACCGGCGCTGCAGCAGCGGTTCGGCGTGCAGGCCATACCGACGCTGCTGCTGCTGCGCGGCGGGCAGGTGGTGGCGCGCCAGACCGGGGCGGCACCACCACCCGCGCTGCGGGCGTGGGTGACGCAGGCGCTGTCGCCCTGACCGGCTACCGGTAGCCGGCCGGCCAGGCTCCCGCGTACGTCCGCTGCTCGGGCGCGAGCCGCGCCCGCCCCCGTACCACCATGGTCCTGGCCATGTAGTCGCCGGTGCGCTGCCGGTACCGCGAGAACATCATCACGATGATGCCGACCAGCAGGGACAGCGGGCTGAACAGGACCAGCAGCACCGAGCGGACCGCCAGCTGGGTGAAGCTGGCCCGTCCCCCGTCGGCGCTGACGACCCGGATGTCCATCGCCATCATGCCCAGCGTCTGCCCGTTCTGCCGGTACGGGATCCAGGCCCAGTAGAACAGGTAGAGGGCGACGTCCAGCACCACGGTGACCAGGACCAGGAACGCATGCAGCCCCCCAGTGCCCCGGTCCAGGACCCAGGAGATAACGGCGGCCACGATGCCGTAGATGATGGCGTCGATGATGTATTGCACGGTCCGGCGCCCGGTGACCCGGGTCTCGTGCTCGTCGACCGGTGCCGGCCGGCCCGGCACCGGGCCGGCCATGGGCTGGTCGGCTGACTCTCCCGGCCGGGACATGTCGTACGGCTGAGCCTGCGGGCTGTCGGGCCACGGCGAGCCGGGCGCGCTCTCCTGGCCCGGAGCCCCGCCCTGCCCTGGCACGTTGGCCCGGCCGGGCATGGTGTCCTGGCCCGGCTGCGGCGGCGGACCGCCGGCCGGCCCCCCCGTCTCGTGCGGCAGGCGAGGATCGCCCCCTTGAGGCGTGCTCATGTGTCCCCCCGATCCACCTAAGGCCGCGTTGTGCGGCGTGGCGGCTGTGCCCGTGCACGGCGTGGCGATGGGCGCGGCGCCGAGCGGGCGTACTCGGGGTTAGTACCCCCGGCGATGGATCGGACACTTTGCCGCTCTCGGGGCCGGCGGGCTGGCCCGCGCCGGGCCAGACTCGCCACCGGACGCACCTTCTCCGCCACCGGGCGCACCGAGCCGGCCACGGCGACCAGCCTGCCCTGGCGCGCGGGGTCGTCCTGGCGCGCGCGCCAGCGCACGTCCTTGCCGCCGTCGGCCAGCTGCTCGACCTCGAGTTCCTGCCGCAGGCGGTCCAGGTGCACGAGCAGTTCTCCGTGCAGCGGCCAGACGGCGGGTTCTGCCTCGCGGCCGGCCAGCAGCGAGCCGTTGAGCCGGTCCACCGCCTGTCCCGCGCCGGCCAGCCGGGGCTCCAGCCCGGCCTCGTCGAGCTGCTGGTCCGGCGCGCCCTCGGTCCAGACCAGACGGCGTGCGCGCGCAACGCCGTCGCGAAATGCCCGAGGGCCTCGGCCAGCACCTCGCGAGTATCGGCCCGCAGCGCGGCGCACCCGTCACCCAGCAGCCGGGACTCGTCCGCGATGCAGCGAGCCACGCCCCTGATGATCACGGCGGCGTGCTCGAGCATCTCGAGCCCGCCCCGCAGCTGGCCGGTCGCCGGAGGGAGTCCCAGCGTCCGGGGGTTGAGCCATCATCGATGGCCTCCTTGGCCGGCTGGGTGCGGACGGGCGAGAGGACCAGCCCGGCGATCAGGCCGGCGCTGGCCCCGATGAGCGTGTCGGTCACTCTCGCGGTCGCCGCCGACGTGTGGTCGACGATGGACAGGATCAGCATGGCGCTGATCGGCACCTCGAGGGCGGCCTCGCCCAGGCGCAGCACGGAGCCGATCACCAGGGCGGCGGCGATCGTGATGGCCAGGGACCACCAGTGGAAGCCGATCACGGCCGAGAGGCCGGAGGCGACCAGCACCCCGACGGCCACGGCCGCCACGCGCTCCACGGCTGTCCTGACCGTCCGGTACAGCGTCGCCTGGAACACGAGCAGG
>JASHUI010000500.1:0-3022 GCA_030040095.1 Streptosporangiaceae bacterium
CGGGCGGGGGTTGTCGGCGGGGGCAGACGGGTGGCCGGGCGGGAGGTCCGTCCGGCTTAGTGGTACGGGGCAGGAGGTGGTGGTTCGGGGGAATCGCGGTGGCCTCAGGCGATGGTTGATGTGCTGCTTGTGGGTATTGGCGCTGCCAGCGGGCCGCGCGGATGGGGGCGGGCGGCGGCGTCAGTCGGGCTATGGCCTGGCCGCGGCCGCTAAACGGGGGCCGACGCGGCCGGGCGGCGATTGGTTCACCGCACCGGCGTCACTTTGCAGTCTCTGTTCCACAACGTCTGGGTCTCGTCCCGGGGGCGGTCGGCGGGGCGCGGAACCGGCCCGGCATTATCGGTGGATACACGTCAGCGAGCGGGATTGGAGCCGATGGTGGAGACGGTACTGCGCCGCAGCCGACGCAGGACCGTCGGGCGGACCGCCGCCGCCGCCGCCGAGTACGCCGCCATGGGCTGGCCGGTGTGCCTGGGTGCCTACCCGCCCGGCCGCTCGCCGTACCACGGCGAGGCGCCGCGCGCCTGCTGCTGTGACCGGATCGGCTGTCCCGCTCCCGGCGCGCATCCGCTGTCCCCGGCCTGGCAGGTCCAGGCCAGCGCGGATCCCGAGCTGGTGGGCCGGTGGTGGATGGCCAGGCCCGAGGGCAACGTGATCCTGGTCACCGGCCGGGTATTCGATGTCCTGGACGTGCCCGCCAGGGCGGGAGCCGCGGCACTTACCCAGATGGAGCGGTCCGCGATCCGGCCCGGTCCCGTCGCGATCAGCGCGGGGGACCGGGCCTTGTTTTTTGTCGCGACCCGGGGCACACCCGCCGACGAGGACGAGTGGTGGTCCTGTCACCTCGACTGCGAGCCCGAGGTGAACCCCGAGGTGGCCGGGCTGCGCTGGCACTGCCGCAACAGCTACGTGCTCGCTCCGCCGTCTCGCGACGCGGGCGCGCACAAGGCGTACTGGCTGCGCCCGCCGGACGGCGGGCCGCTGCCGGACGGGCTGCGGCTGCTGGGGTTCCTGGCCGACGCCTGCGAGGACAATGGCTGATGACCGACCAACCGGAACCAGGGAAGCTCTCCGAAGAGCTGTTCCGGCGCGGCTGCGCGGTCACGCCCGGCGGGGTGAACTCGCCGGTGCGCGCGTTCGGCTCGGTGGGCGGCACGCCGGTGTTCATGGCCTCCGGGCAGGGGCCTTACCTGACCGACGTGGACGGGCGCGAGTACGTCGACCTGGTCTGCTCCTGGGGCCCGATGATCCTGGGGCACGCCTACCCCGCGGTCATCGAGTCGGTGCGGCGGGCCCTGTCCCTTGGCACCTCGTTCGGCACCGCCACCCAGGGCGAGGTCGAGCTGGCCGAGGAACTGGTCGCGCGGACGCCGGTGGACAAGGTCCGGCTGGTCAGCTCCGGCACCGAGGCGACCATGGCGGCGCTGCGACTGGCCCGCGGTTTCACCGGCCGGAGGCTCGTGATCAAGTTCGCCGGCTGCTACCACGGGCACGTGGACGCGCTGCTGGCCGCGGCCGGTTCCGGCGTGGCCACGTTCGCGCTGCCCGACTCGCCCGGGGTGACCGGGGCGGCGGCCGCCGACACCCTGGTGCTGCCGTACAACGACGGCGAGGCGGTCCGGCAGGCGTTCGCGGCCCAGCCGGACGAGATCGCCTGCGTGATCACCGAGGCCTGCCCGGCGAACATGGGCGTCGTGCCGCCCGCGTCGGGGTTCAACGAGCTGCTCGCCGGGCTGTGCCGTGAGTACGGCGCCCTGCTGATCATGGACGAGGTGCTGACCGGGTTCCGGGTCACCCGCTCCGGCTGGTACGGGCGCGAGCGGGTGGCCGGCGACCTGATGACGTTCGGCAAGGTGATGGGCGGCGGGCTGCCCGCGGCGGCGTTCGGCGGCCGGGAAGAGATCATGGACCGGCTGGCGCCCGCCGGGCCGGTGTACCAGGCGGGCACGCTGTCCGGCAACCCGCTGGCCACCGCGTCCGGACTGGCCACGCTGCGGGCCTGCACCGGCGAGGTGTACCAGCGGGTGGACCGGGCCGCCGCGGAAGTGGCCCGGCTGGCCGCCGACGCGCTGACCGCCGCGGGTGTGCCGTTCCGGCTGCAGGAGGCGGGCAGCCTGTTCTCGGTCTTCCTGGGCGTCACCGGCCCGGTGCGGGACTTCGGCGAGGCACGCGGCCAGTCGTCCGCGGCCTACGCCGCGTTCTTTCACGCCATGCTGGACCGGGGGGTCTACCTGCCGCCGTCCCCTTACGAGGCCTGGTTCCTGTCCGCGGCGCACGACGACGAGGCCATCGGCCGGATCGCCGAGGCGCTGCCTGGCGCCGCCCGGGCCGCGGCCCTCGCCCTGCGCTGAGCTTTCCGCGCCGACCGGCCCGCGCCCGGCGGCCCGGATCCGCCCCGAGGCGTCGCGTTCAGGACACATGTTGCTGTCGTTCGGCCCTGGACATACCTCGCGCGGTGTCAGGATGTCGGTGAAGCCGGGCGGCTGGCCCGGCGGAATACCACCGAGGAGGCCGTCATGCCCCTGCGCAACGTGATCAGCACCCTGAATCACGACGGCACCGAGGTCATGGGCCCCGGCATCCTGATGTACCACTATCCGAACAACGACATCATGAACGGCAGCCTGCTCACGGTCGAGAACAACCACTTCTGCGTGCTGAAGTCGCGCGGCGCCGTGCTCGACGTGTACGAGACCGGCCAGTACCAGGTGTCGACCCCGCAACGGCCGCTGATCGGCAGCATCCAGCAGAGCTTCTACGGGGGGCAGTCGCCGTGGCAGTACGAGGCGCTGTTCGTCTCCCGGGCCAAGAGCGTGGCCAAGGCGCAGGGCCTGGCCCTGTCCAGGGAGCTGGCCGAGCTCGTCTACGACGTCGACTACTACGTGCACATCGATACCAAAGAGGACGCGGTCAAGCTGGTCACGCACATGCCCTACCAGGGGCACGCCCTGACCGTCGAAGCGGTGAACGCCTACGCCGGCCCGGTGGTGGAGCAGTCGGTCAACCAGCTGGTCCAGGTCAC
>JASHUI010000501.1:0-20382 GCA_030040095.1 Streptosporangiaceae bacterium
GTCTCGCTGCCGGCGCCGGTCACCCCGCCCCAGCCGCCGTCCTCGTGCTGCTGGTCGCGCAGCCACGCGGTGCCCGCGCTGACCAGGTCGGCGGTGCCGTCCGGGTCGGCCGCGTGCAGGGCGGCCACGGTCCCGGCCGTCCCCAGGACCGACGCGGGTGAGTCCCAGCCGAACGCGCCGCTGGGGTGCTGGTGGCGCAGGAGCGCCTCCGCCCCCCGCTCGATGGCCTTGGCGACGTCGTCGTCGGCAGGGGTAGAGGGGTCGTCCCCCCTGGGCGGCACGTTCATGTCACGTCCTTTACCGAGACGGGGCCGGGGTGGGCGTTGGCCGGCGTGGCCGGGCCGAGTTCGTGGCGCGTGCGCATCTGCGCCTGGGTCCACCAGGTCAGCGCGACCATCGGCACGGCCAGCCCCAGCTGCCAGGTCACGCCGAGTCCGAGGCCGACGACCGCCGAGGCCAGCACGACCCGCTCGATGACCAGGACCGAATGGGCGCGCAGGGCCACCGCCACCGGCATCTGGCCGCGGTGGGCGACGAGCGGGGCCAGGGCGGTGGCGCCGATGGCTGCGGCGAGCAGGAGCGTGACCAGGAAGTCGGCCTGGCCGCGCCCGGCCAGCAGGCCGCCGGCCAGCGCCGCGGCGATGGCCGCGCTGTAGAGCGCGAGCACGGTGGTGACCGCGAACGGGGTGCCCCGGAGCACGGGCAGCGTCTGGTAGCCGCCGGCCCGGTCACCGTCGATGTCGCGGAGCGTGCCGACCAGGTTGGACGCGGTGTCGTGCAGCCAGAACGCGGCCACTAACGCGACCAGGGCGGCGATGGTCCGGTCCACGGGCAGGCCCGCGGCCGGCCGCAGGCCCGCCGCTGCCGCGCCGTAGAACAGCGCGACCGCGCCCAGCGCGCCGCGGACGAGGTTGCCGGCCGCGCCGCGCGCCTTGAACCAGCGGCTGTACGCGACGATGCCGAATGCTCCGGCCAGCGCGACCGAGGCCGTGGCCCAGCCGCCGGCCGCGGCCAGCCCGGCCAGGACCAGGAAGCAGGCGCAACCGCACCACAGGGCGGTCCGGGCGGGAAGGCGGCCGGAGGGGATCGGCCGGTGCGGCTTGCTGCCGGCGTCCAGCTCGCGGTCGAAGTAGTCGCCGAGGTAATGGCCGCCAAGCCAGCCCGCGGTCGGGGCCGCCCAGGCGGCGGCGAGCCGCCACGGCTGGTGCGGCCCGCTGACCAGGGCGGCACCGCCCAGGCCGACCAGCCCGACATACCACAGCGTGTACGGACGCCACGTCTCGACGTGGGCACGCAGCGCGCGCGCAGCGAGTCCGGGCGTCACGGCCCCTCACTGATCCAGCTGGCGATGCCCGCGAGAACGTCCACGCTCGGCGAGGGGTCGAAGGCGGCCAGCTCGGCATGCGCGAACTCGACGTGCGTCGTCATCTGGTGCCGAGCGTAACCCCCCACACCGGTCTCCTCGAACAGCTCGATGACCCGCCCGGTGTCCCCTTCCTCGGCGCCGCGGCGTTCGAGCATGGTCAGCAGCTCGAGCCGCTGCGAATCCGTTCCTGCGTCGTAGGCGAGCAGCAGCGGCAGCGTCGGGCGCCCGTTGCGCAGGTCGCTGGCCGCGAGCTTGCCGGTCTGCTCCGGCCCGCCCAGGTAGTCCAGCAGGTCGTCGCGGATCTGGAACGCGATCCCGACATGCTCGCCGTAGCGGGCCAGCCCGCAGGCCGCCTGCGGATCAGCGCCGCCGAGCAGCGCGCCGATGTGACACACCGCGCGGAACAGGGCGCCGGTCTTCAGCCGGATCATCTCGAGGTACCACAGGCTGCCCGCTTCCAGGTCGCCGACCAGCCCGGACTCGAGCATCTGGCCGCGGCAAAGATCGCGCCCGGCGGCGGCAAGCGCCGCCGCGGCCGCGGCGACCTGCCCGGCGGGCAGGCTGCCGCGCTCGTCGGCGATGGCGGCGAAGGCGCTGAAGATCAGGTGGTCACCGGCCACGATGGCGTCGGGGATCCCGTAGGCGGCGTGCACCGAAGGCCGGCCGCGGCGGAACTCGTCGCCGTCGATGATGTCGTCGTGCACGAGCGTGGCGACGTGCAGGTACTCCATCCCGAGCGCGGCCGCTAGCACGTCGGCCGGCGCACCGCCGACGGCCTCCGCCGCGTGCAGGGCCATGATCGGCCGAAGCAGCTTGCCCGCGGGCAGCAGCGCGTAACGCGCGATCGAGGCCAGCTGGTCGGGCGTCTCCGGCCAGCGACGGCCCAGTTCCTGGCGGAGCATCCGCCCCGACTCGCTCCGGGCAAGGTCGTCGATGAGGCGGAGGGAATCAGTCGCGGTCATCTCGTCGACCCTTCGAAAGGCTCGGCCAGCCACCATGCGCGACGTTACCTGCCAATTCAGGCTTTAACAACCACGGTTCAGGGGCAAGCCGCGAACTCCAGGATGGTCAGGCCGGCCGCGCCGTGATAGGCGCCGACCGGCGAAAGGCCCGCGGCGGCGGCCAGCGCGATGTGGTCGTCCACGCTGCGCGCCTGGCCGCCGACCAGCACCAGCATCAGCAGGTCGTACGGCGACCAGTGGTCCGCATCCACGTGCGCGGTCAGTATCTCGACGACCAGCACCCGGCCGGCCGTCCCGGCCGCCTGCGCGCATCGCCGCAGGATCGTGGTCGCCCGCTCGTCGTTCCAGTCGGTGAGCACCCGCGACACCACATACACGTCGGCGCCCGCGGGCACCGACTCGAAGATGTCCCCCACCACGACGTCGGCCCGCCCGTCCAGGCCCTGTTCGGCGAACCTCCGCGTCGCCGCGGCCGTCGCTCCGGCCCGGTCGACCATCGTGCCGCGCAGGTGCGGGTGGGTGCTCAGTACCTCGGCCAGCAGCCCGCCCGAGCCGCCGCCGACGTCGATGACGCGACGAACCTTGTCCCACGGGTAGAGCGCCGCCACCTGCGGCGCGGTGCGCTGCTGCTCGCCCAGCATCATGTTGTCGAACGTGGCACGGTAGGCCGGCTCGGCGTCCAGGTCGGCCCAGAAGTCGCGGCCGTACACCGAGGCGTAGCCGGGCCCCCCGCTCCGGATGGCGTGCGGCAGGCCGGTGAACGCGAGATCCATCCGGGCGCCCAGCCCGCCGAGGTCCAGGAGCGTTCCATGCCCCGCGGCGCTGCGGTCGCGCAGCAGCTCACCGACCTCGGTCAGGGCGAACCGTCCCGGCTCGACCTCGGTTAGCACGTCCTTGGCGATTAAGTGCCGGAGCAGCCGGCCCAGCGCGCACCGATCGGCATCGCAGGCCCGGGCCAGGTCGTCGAGGCGATCGGTGCCGGACGCGATCCGCTCCGCCAGCCGCAGCGTCACCGCCGTGCGGATGGCGAACGGCGTTCCCAGGTCAACCATCTCGTACAGGCGCCCCACCGGGTCGCCGTCGGCCGGGCTTGCGTTCCTTGTCAACCACTTCTCCCACGGTCGGGATGCGGAATAGCGCCAAATGTACCTCTCCAGGGAACGAATGGCGCTGGTCCCCACCTTACGGCCGTGGAAGAATCGCAGAAAAGGGATGGCGCTCCGCGAGCGGAGGAGACACCGGTGACTACTACCACCGTCCCCGAGGTTGAGCTGGTGGCCGGAGCCCTGGGCGCGGTGATCCGCGGCATCGACCTCAACGAGCTGACCGACGACGGCTTCGACCTCATCCATGGCAGCCTGCTGAAGCACCAGGTCGTGTTCATCGCCGACCAGCAGGCCCTGATACCCGAGGCGCACATCGGGCTCGGCCGCAGGTTCGGGGAGGTGGAGCTGCATCCGTACCTGCCGAGGCTGGACGGGTACCCGGAGATCGTGATCATCGACTCGGAGCACGGCGGGAAGGTCGACGTCTGGCACACCGACATGACCTTCCACCAGAGCCCGCCGATCGCGTCCATCCTGCATCTGGTGCAGGTGCCGTCGCCCGGCGGGGACACCATGTTCACCAACCAGTGCCTGGTCTACGAGCGCCTCTCCGCGCCCATGCGGGACTTCCTCGACGGCCTGACCGCGGTCCACGTGGTGCGGGCCGACAACGAGTACAGCAGCCGGGCCGAGCACCCGGTGGTGCGCGTGCACCCGGAGACCGGGCGCCGCTCGCTGTACGTCAACCGGCTGTTCACCTCGCACATCCCGCAGCTCACCCGCAACGAGAGCGACGTGCTGCTCGAGCACCTGTTCCGGTTCTCCGAGAGCCCCCAGTTCACCTGCCGCTACCACTGGCGCACCGGCGACGTGGCGATCTGGGACAACCGGGTCACGATGCACTACGCGGTGAACGACTACAGCGCGATCAGGCGCGGCCAGCGGATCACGGTGCTCGGCGATCACCCGACCGGCAACGAGGCACGCTGGGAGGACTACGCGCCGGCGCCGGGCGAGCGCTACTGGCCGGACATGGTCAACGCGGTCGAGCCCTACTGACCGGCGCGGCCATTACCAGGTCGCCGGGAGCCGCTACCAGGTCACCGGGAATATGGCGATGCCACAGTTGAAGCGGTCGTGCCGCCACGGGATCTCGTCGAGGGGTATCGCGGGGGCCAGGCCGGGGAGCCGCCGCAGCAGGGTGCCGATCGACACTTCCACCTGCAGTTTCCCCAGCGCACTGCCCATGCAGAAGTGCGGGCCGTAGCCGAAGCCGAGATGCGCCGCCGGCATCACCCGGTCGATGTCGAACACATTGGGCTGGTCGAATACCCGGGGATCGCGGTTCCCGGCCGCGGGCAGCGCCATGATGTAGTCGCCCGTGCGCATGGCGACGCCGCCCAGCTCGGTGTCGACGCCCACCATCTGGACCCGGGACATGCTGCTCACCGCGGTGAACCTGAGGATCTCCTCCGTCGCCGCGGGCAGCTTCTCCGGCGCGGCGCGCAGCTCGGCGAGCTGCTCGGGATGCTGGAACAGGACACGCAGGCCGGCGCTGGTCGAGTTGATCTCCAGCCCGCCGAGCAGGACGCCGATGGCCAGCTCCACCAGCTCGGGGTCGGTCAGGTCGTGAGCGTCGTCGTCGGCGGTCCAGTCCGACAGCAGGTCCTGGCCGGGGCTGACGCGCTTGGCCGCAATCTGCCCGGCCAGATAGGTTTCGAGCTGCGACCGGGCCGTCGCGGCGCCGGCCGATCCGTAGGCCTCGATCGCGTTCAGGTTCTCGATCCATCCGTAGAACCGGGGCCGGTCGGAGGCCGGGACACCGAGGATCTCGCAGATCACGCGGACGGGGAGCGGCGCCACCAGCGCGCTCACCAGGTCGCCGGGCGGCGGCGACGCGATCATGGCATCGATCAGCTCGTCGGCCAGGCGCTGCACCAGCGGCCGGTAGGCCTCGATCCGCCGCGCCGTGAACGCGCGGCTGCCGACCCGGCGCACGGCCGCGTGGGCCGCCCCGTCCATGTTCATGTCCCGCGGCCCGTCCGGACGCCGCGCGTCCGACCTGCCGATGTGCACCCGCGAGAAACGGGGGTCGGCGAGGACCGTGCAGCAGTCCGCGTAGTCGAGGACGAGCCAGATCGGGCGTCCGTCGGGCAGCACGACCCGGCTGACTGGGTTCGACACCACCATGTCGATCAGCTCATCCGGCAGGTCGCCGGTGAACGGCTCGAACGGGTAGTGCCGCAGCGCGGAAGCTACGGTCATCGTTACCTGCCGGAGGCTGAGGTCGGTCGCGGAGGTCAGTGCAAGCCTCCGCCGCGGCCGGGCTGACGTCAACTCCGGGCCCGGCCGCGGCGGCGATCTGCCTCTCGCGTGCGCGCGCGGCCGTTGTTATCGTTTGGGTGGCGATCGCCCTGCCGGGCGACGGCAGGCGATGCCGCGATGCAGTGGAGGCGCTGGCGGATTGGACGCGACTCTGCGAGTGCTGATGTCGTCATGGGGCTGGCGCACGCATTTCTACTGCCTGGTCTCCCTCGGCTGGGCGCTGCAGGCCGCGGGCCACGAGGTCAGGGTGGCCAGCCATCCCTCGATGACCGACGCCATCACCTCGGCCGGCCTGGCCGCGGTGCCGGTCGGCGAGGACCGGGACTTCGCCCGGATGCTCGGCAGCGCGATGGGCCGGGTGCGTCCGCTGCACCGTGACGGGCCGGGCGAGATCGAGCCCTCCATCACCGCCGACGGCGGCACGTTCATCTGTGCCGAGGCGATGCTCGACGACCTCGTCGCGTTCGGCCGGCATTGGCAGCCGGACCTGGTGGTCTGGGATCCGATCAACCTGGCCGCGGCGGTGACCGCCGCGGTGCTGAAGGTGCCCGGCGTGTTCCACCGGTGGGGCCCCGACCAGCTGGCGGTGCTCCGCCTGGATCCCGACGAGGTGTTCGGGCCGCTGGTCGCCCGGTTCGGGGTGGATCCCGCCGACGTGGACCCGAGTGGGTCCCTCGTGCTCGACCCGGCCCCGCCGCCGATGCAGGTGCCGCAGGCGCGCCCCGGCCAGCCGGTCCGCTTCGTGCCCTACAACGGCCACGCGATCGTGCCGGGCTGGCTGCAGGAGCCGCCCCGGCGTCCCAGGGTCTGCGTCACCGCCGGAAGCATGATGGCCAGCGTGGGGTTCGCCAGCGCGCTGGACCTGTCCGTGATCACGCGGGCCGTGGCGGAACTCGACGTGGAGGTCGTGGTCGCGGCCCATCCCGACGACGCGGAGCGTCTCGGCCCGGTACCGGACAACGTCCGGGTGGCGCGGGCGCCGCTGGCGCACCGCCTGGTGCTGCCGACCTGCGCCGCGTTCGTGCACCAGGGCGGCGGGAGCACCACGATGACCGGCCTCGCCTCCGGCGTGCCGCAGCTGATCTTGCCGCAGGTGAGCGACCAGCACCTGAACGCGGAACGGGTGGCGGTGACGGGGGCCGGGATGTGGCTCGACCCGGCCGATGCCAGCGCCGCCGACATCCGTGACCTGACCGGAGCGCTGGTGCACGAGGGCCGCTGGCGCGAGTCCGCCGCCGCGATGTGCGAGCGCGTGCGGCAGATGCCCTCACCCGCCGCCGTGGTGCCGGTCCTGGCCGACCTGGCCGCCGGAGCGTGACCGGCCCCGGGCAGGTGTCCCGCGGCAAACAGGAGAGGAGTCGGCAGATGGCGGAGCAGCCGCCCATCCCGTTCCCGCTTTCCCCGTCGGATGTCGTCTATCAGCCGTCGCCGGACTACGTCGACCTGCGCGAACGATGCCCGGTGGCCCCCATCCAGCTCCCCGACGGGAAGCTCGCCTACCTGGCCACCACGCATGCCGACGTCCGCCAGGTGTTCACCGACCGGCGCTTCAGCCGGGCCGCCGCGGCCGGCCCCAACCGCCCGACCCGCGAGCTGGGCTCGCTGGCCGAGGACTCGCTGATCGGCATGGACCCGCCGCGGCACACCAGGATCCGCCGCGTGGTCTCGCGCGCGTTCACCGCCCGCCGGGTGGAGCAGATGCGCCCGATGGTGCAGCAGCTGGTCGACCAGATGATCGACCGGATGGAGGCCGTGGGCCCGCCGGCCGACCTGGCCAGGCTCCTGTCCTCGCCGCTGCCGATCTACGTGATCAGCAAGCTGTTCGGCATCGCCGAAGCCGACCAGGATACGGTCCGGCAGTGGTCCGACGCGCTGGTCGGCGACTGGGACGCCGACCCGGCGGCCCCGCAGGCGGCGCTGGACGCGTTCGGCGAGATGATCGCGGACCGGCGGGCCAACCCGGGCGATGACCTGATGAGCGCGCTGATCAGCGCCTGGGACGAGCAGGGGGACCTGAGCGAGCGCGAGCTCATCTCGGTGACCGCCGGGGTCTTCGTGGGCGGGCACGAGACCACCACCAACCAGATCAACCTCTTCGTGCTGGTGCTGTCGGCCCACCCCGACCAGCTCGACTCGCTGCGCGGCGACGATCCCGAGGTCGTGGCCCGCGCGGTCGAGGAGCTGTCCCGGTACATCCAGCTCGGTGACAACGGGATCCTGCTGCCCAGGGTCACCACCGAGGAGGTCGAGCTGGGCGGGATCTGCCTCCCGGCCGGCTCCGCGGTCCTTCCGGCGGTTGTCTCGGCGAACCGGGACGCGACGGTGTTCGCCGACGCGCACCGCCTGGACGTGACCCGCGTCGACAACCCGCACCTCGGTTACGGCGCGGGCCCGCATCACTGCCTGGGCGCCGCCCTGGCCCGGATGGAGCTGCAGGAGGCCCTCGGGGCCCTGCTGCGCAGGCTTCCCGGCCTGCGCGTCGCCGTCCCCGAGTCCGAGCTGAGCTTCAAGCCCGGCCTGGTCGTGCGGAGCCTGGAGTCACTGCCGGTCACCTGGGCGAGCCGGAAGGGCTGAGGCCGGCATCGGGTTCCGGCCGGCGTCCGGGAGGGTCGGCACCGCCGGGTCGAACGCGGCCGCGACGGCCACCTCCTCGACCCCGAACAGGAGCGCCTCGACCTGCGCCTCGGTGAAGCAGGCCATGTCGAAGATCACCTGCAGGTAGACGGTCCGCGGATAGTCCTCCACGGAGATGAACGCCTGCTCGGGCAGGGCCTCGAGCGTCCCGTCCCAGGACAGGAAGGTCTCGGGCATCTTCTCCCGGATCTGCTCGATCGTCACCTGGCCGTCGTCGTCGACCACGGTCCTCGGCCTGGTGGTCACCCGCCGGTCGTTGATCTGGCAGGTGACCCGGGCCGGATATCCGCGCTCGGCGTCCAGCCGCGCGATGAGCTCGTCGAGCTGCTCCGGATCGTAGTAGGCATACATCCCGGCGGCGAGCGAGACCCGGCGGGCCCGGGCGACCGCCTCGTCGACCGTGGCGTCCGCGAGATCCAGGGTGAGCACCGAGTTCTGGCTGAGCGACGCGATCGCCCCGGCGAAGCCGGGCCGGAACCTGTTGTTCAGGGTGACCTTGGCGGTCAGCGGGTTGACGCCGGTGACCCTGGCGATCGCCGTCGCGATCAGGGCGAGCAGGACGCGAGAGGAGTCCGTCCTCGTGCGGCGGGCGATGGCCAGCACGGCCAGGTACGCCGCGGGCGAGCTGAACCGGCCGTGCCAGTAGCGCTTCCCGAGCCGGCCGCCGGGGTGGGTGGGCTCGCCGAAGGTCAGCGGCGGGATGTGCCGTATCTGCGATTCCCAGTACCGCATCGCCCGGTCGCTGGTCCGGCGCAGCGCCGGAGACTGCTCGCGCCGGCCGAGGTCCAGGATGCCGGCGGCGCGCGGGTCGCCGAGGCGACGGTCGGACGTGTCGCCCGACGTCAGGTCCTCCATGATCAGGTTGAACGAGGTGACGTCGACGAGGATCTCGGGCAGCGTCCAGACCTGACAGGCCGCCAGCCCCCGGTGCCGGAAGACCGTCATCCGCATCGGCCAGTCGCGATACAGGTCGAGGTGGGTGAACAGGCGCTCATGCCATAGGTCGTTCGCGTGGCGCAGGACATCCTCGGGCTCCTCGGCGTCCGGGACGTCCACGACGGAGAGGCTGATCTCCCCGGACGCGTGCACCGCCTGGCGCGGGTGGCCCCGCTCGTCGGTCTCCAGCCGCATCCGCAGCGCGGGATACCGGCTGATCAGGCTGCCCAGCCTCGCGGCCACGTCCTGCACGGTGGTGCCCGCCGGTAATATGTGCACCGCGCTCAGGTTGAGTGCCCAGCCGGTCTCCCGCATGTCGTGCAGGATCGCCTTCTGACCCCAGGTCAGCGGCGCGGTGCCCGCTCCGGATCCGGCAAACGGCACGACGATCCGGTCCACCTCAGTCTGCGCAACCATGGATACATCCCAGCAACGGGCGCAGGCAGCGTCAACCGCCCTCATGCCGGGGAGCCGGCCGGGCCGCCGCCGCCGCAACCTGCCGCCCCGCGCTCTGGTGCCGGACGCCATGACCAGCTTAGGCTGGCGACTGCGGGGCAGGGCGCCCCCGGCCGGGGAGAACTGCGATGACGTGTGATTACGAGCTTGCCCGCGAGAGCGTCCTTGCTGATGGCTTCTATGTCTGGCGCGGCTTCCAGGATCCGTCACGCTGCGCCCGGCTGGGAGAGCGCGCGAAGGAACTCCTGCGCAGCGATGCGGCGCGCCAGTTCCCGACCTCGACCAGGCTGTGGGAGCTCTACCGGTACGGCGACGACATGGTGGATCTCATGTGCGATCCTGGCCTGCTCGCGCTGGCCGCCAGCCTCCTCGGCCCCTTTCCGATCCTTTCCGACCTGAGTTTAAACGAGATTCGCGGCGGCGAGACGGCCGACTACTGGCATATCGACTACCCCTTCAGCCACATGCGCACGCGGGTCAGCGGCTCCCTGCTCGCGATTCAATGCGTCATGCCGCTGTCGCCGTTCACCGACGACAACGGCGCCACGCAGCTCCTTCCGGGAACCCATCTGCGCGACGGCCAACCGCCGGCCGATGGCCATGCCCCGATGACGACCTTTACCGCTGCCCCCGGCGACCTGCTGATCATCGCGGCGGCCACCTGGCACCGATCCGGGGTGAATACCACCGCCCGCTCGCGTACGGCGGTCCTGTTCAGCTTCGTGGAGAACTGGATCAGGCCGATGACCGGGCCACCGGAGCCTGGCCCGTGGAGCGCGGAGCCGCCGGGCCGGTGGCTGCTGGGGTTCGAGCATCCGACCAGGAACCCGGACGAGAACGCGTCGGTCAACCCTGGGATGGGCTCCGTCAGCCCGGGCGGCTGACCCCGGTCGGTGCCCCTGGGTCGAAGGCCGCCTCGATGGCGATCTCCTCGACCCCGCGCAGCGCGCCCTCGGCCTTGGCCTCGGTGAAGCAGGCCATGTCGAAGATGACCTGGAGCCAGATCGTCTCCGGGTAGTCGAAAACGCTGATCCACGCCTGGTCGTGGAAGCTGTCCAGCGCCCCGTCCCATTTCAGGAAGGTCTCCGGCAGCTTGTCCTTGATCCGCTCCATCGTCACCGCCGCGCGCCCGATGTCTTCGGGGGTGGGCGTGATGCTGGCCACTCGCGCGTCGTTGATCAGGCAGCTGATCCTGGCCGGCTGGCCGCGCTCGGCGACGACGCGCCCGGTGACCTCGCGCAGCTGCTCCGGGTCGTAATAGCCGAACAGTGCGCCGGAGAGCAGGGCCTTGCGGGCCCGGGCGACGACCTCGTCCACGGTGGCGTCCGCCGCGTCGATGGCGATCACGCCGTTCTGGTTGACCGGGGCGAGGATGTCGGCGAAGCCCGGCCGGAACCGGTTGCCTACGTTGATCTTCGTAATGAGGGGGTTGACGCCGGTGGCCCGGGCGAGAGCGATCGCGATGATCGCGTGCAGGACGCTCGAGGTATCCGTCTCGGTGCGCTCCGCGATGGCCAGCATGGCCAGGAACGCCGCGGGGGAGCTGAACCGGCCGTGCCAGTACCTGTGACCCTGCCGCCCCTCGGGGTGCGTCGGCTCACCGAACGTGAGCGGCGGGGCGGACCGCAGCTGCTTCTCCCAGTAGCGCATCGCCCGGTCGCTGACCCGGCGCAGCGGCTCGGTGCGCTCGCGCCGGGCCAGGTCGAACAGCCCGGTGGGGGAGGGCTGGATGGCCTCGGCAGCGCCGGGCCCGCGGGACGGGTCGAACGCATCGAAGAGCCGGACGAAGATGAAGCCGTCGGCGACGAGATGGGAAATCGTGAAGGCTTCGTACAACAGCACACCGCGGCGGCTGACCAGCGACACCCGCATCAGCGGGTCGCGATAGGGGTCGACCGGTCCGTCCCGCCGCGCGCACATCACCTCGGCGGCGTACTTGAGGGCGAGGTCGTCGTCGGTGTCGTCGGGGATGCGGATGACCTCGAGGGCGGAGTTGCCGCTCGAGGGCATCACCTGGTACGTATTGCCGTCCGCGTCGGTGTCGAATCGCACCCGCAGCGCCGGGTGCCGGCGGACCATGTCGGCCAGATGAGCCGCACGGTCGTCGACGGTGGTGCCCTCGGGCACGGAGTGGACCGCGCTCAAGCCTATGTTCATCCCGGACTCTTGCATGTCCCGCAACATCCCCTGCTGGCCCCAGGTAAGCGGCGCGGTATCGGCGGGCAGGTCGGCGAACGGGACCGGGACGTCCTCCCAGGTGGCCTGCTCCAGCATAGACATGGAAGTATCAGACCAACCGGACCGGTGCCCGTCAACCCGGCGGGCGGGGCTTAATGCTCGTAAACCATGGCCGAGAACGTGGCGCCGCCGGCCGCCACGATGAGGTATTTGTCGCCCGGCTGCAGCAGGCCGCGCTCCATGGCCGTGGCGTAGTTGATGAGCGCGTCCGCGCAAAAGGCGTGGCCGATCAGCGGGATGTTATCCAGCAGAACGCGTTCGACCGGGAAACCGATCTTGCGGCAGGACCGCCGCCAGGCCATCAGGTTGACGTTGTGCGGCAGGATCAGGCTGATCTCGTCGATGCCCGCCCCGGCCTGCGCGAGCGCGCTGAGAATCACCTCGGCCAGCGACTCGGGGAACATCTGCTCGTACCGGACCACCAGATCCTGGTGATCGGTGAACCGCCCGGCGTATTCCCCGTGAACGCTGGTGGTGTAGGCGAGCAGCCGGTCCCGGTGCCCGCCCGAGCGCACCAGGCACGCCGTCGCGGCCTCACCGAATACCGAGATCCCCGGCATGAGCTGGGCGTCGTGGGTGAACGCCTTCTCCCCGGCGAGGACCAGCGCCAGCGCGTCGGGATCGTCGTCCGCCGCGACCAGCCGGCCGGCCATGTCGAGCGCGAGCAGGCCGGTCGCACAGCCGTGGTGGTTCACGGCGAACGCGATCGCGCGGTCGAGGCCGAGCGCCCGGCACAGCTCGTGCAGCGGGTTGACCGGATAGGGCGTCACCACCGTCGTGGCGCGCGCGTGCAACACGTACCTGACCTGGTGCTCCCGGCCGCGCAGCGCGTCAAGCCGGGACGTCGCGGCGAGCATCAGGTCCAGCAGCGTCCCGCCGGGATCCCGGCGCACGTCGGCCAGGCCCAGGAAGCGCTTGAACACCTTGACCTGCGTCGTCGTCAGTCCGAGTTCTCCGGCCAGGTCCTCGATCGGTACTCGCTGATCCGGCACGTATGCGGCCACTGCCTCGAGCGCTGTCACGTCAATACCGTTGTCCGAAACCGGCCGGTCGCGCAAGGCCGCAGGTAGGAATGGATCTGCACCGCATGTTACGCTTTGGCACGCGGCCCCGGGCGGTCGCCACCGACATGGCGGAGGCGTCTTATGTCGCATCCCACTGGCAAGGCGGCCTGGCACCATTTCCTTCTGCTTCTGCTCGGCTGCGTCGAATAATCCCGCCGGTACCGTCACGAAGGGACCCCTGCAAGTGGCCGACTCCATCAAGCAGTTCATTCTTGCGACGCTGCAGGAGATGAACTACGACATCGAAGGCATAGACGACGACTCGCAGCTCGGGCCCCAGGGGGCCGACGTGTCGTCGCTGGCTCTGGTGGAGCTCGCCGTGCGCGTCGAGGACGAATACGGCGTGAAGTTCAGCCAGGACGAGGCCGAGGAGCTGGCCGGGAAGACGGTCGGCGAGTTCTGCGAGATCGTGGCCTCGCGCATGGACCCGGCGACGGCGGGGGCGGAGTGATCCCATGAACGCCACGAACATCCGCGCCGCTCTCGCGGGCGACCCCGAGCTCGGCGCGGGCAATGTGCTGGTGAAGCTGCGAGAGCACGGCGCGGCCGCGGACGGGCCCGGCATCACGTTCGACGTGGCCGTCGACGGCCATCCAGCGTGGACCGCGCTGACCCTCGGCGACCTTTATGAACGCGTCGCGGCGCGGGCGGCCTGGCTGCACCGCGCCGGCGTCAAGCCGCGCGACCCGGTGGCCGTCTACACGACCTCCTCGGCCGACTGTCTGCTCACCTTCCTGGCCCTCAACTGGGTGGGCGCGATCCCGGCGCTGATGAACGGCAGCATGCCCGCGCAGGTCGCCGTGGACTACATCCGGCGGCTGCGCGGCGTCGGGGTGGTGGCCGATGCCGCGCACCTCCAGCTGCTCGAGGGCCAGGATCTCGGCGTCGAGCTGCTGGCGGACGCGGCCGATCTCGGCACCGGCGACCCGGCGCAGGCGCCCGCGCATTACCGTTACGACGACGCCGATCCCATCGCCATCACCCACTCGTCGGGCACAACCCGGACGCCGGCGGCGGTCGTGCACTCCCACAGCAGCCTTTTCGCCGCGACCAGGCTGGTCCGCCTGGCCGGGGCCCGCGCGCACGACGACGAGCGCATCCTGTCCGCCCTGCCGGCCGCGCACACCGCGGGGATCCTCACCCTGCACCAGGCGCTGTGCCGGCGTTCCGAGCTGCTGTTCCTTTCGGCGCAGGGCGGGCCCTTCGGGCGCAGCGGCGCCGCGGTGCTCGACGCCATCGAGCGGTGGCATCCGAACGCGGTCTACGGGTTCGCCGTGACCTGGGCCGAGCTGGCCCGCTTCGACCTGGCCGAGCGGGACCTGGATTCGGTGTCGGTCTGGTTCAACACCGGGGACTGCGCGCACGAGGCCCATGTCCGGCCCCTGGTCGCGGTCGGCACCCACCTGACCTACACCCGCGAGGGCGTGGTCCGGGTGCCCGGTTCCCGGTTCATCGACGGCATCGGCTCGACCGAGATGGGGTACTCGGGGTTCCGCATCAGCCACCAGGTGGACAGCAACCGGTACGGCCGGTGCGTCGGGAAGCCGCACATCTTCGCCGACGTGGCGCTCCTCGATCTCGAGACCGGGGCCGAGGTGCCGGTCGGCGCGGTCGGGCACCTGGGCCTGAAGTCCCCGACCCTCGCCCTGGGCTACTGGAACGACTCGGTGAACACCTACCGCACCAGGCGCGGCGGCTACTACCTCACCGGTGACCTGATGTACCGGGACGAGGAGGGCTACTACTACCACGTGGACCGGGCGATCGACTCGGTCGACCTGGGCGGCGGGAACTGGCTGTACACGGCCATGTCCGAGGAACGGATCCTGCTGCGATGCCCGGACGTACGTGACTGCACCGTGGTCGCGGGCTCGGCGGACGGCAAGATCGTGACCGACGTCCTGCTTCTGCTGGCCTCCGGCGCCGATCCCGACGCCGATCGCACCGCCGCGGTGTCCGAGGCACTGGGCGAGCCTGCCGCCGGCACGCTGCGCCGCATCGTGGCGGTGCCTGACGACGACATCGTGGTCGGGCCGACCGGCAAGGTGCGGAAGTTCCTGATGCGGCAGCGTCACCTGGCCGGCACAGCGGCGTCGTGACCCCGTCGGCCGGGCCCGGTCAGGAGACGGTGACGGTGGCGCGATCGCTGAGCCGCACCGGCAGGTGCTCGTAGCCGCGCAGCATGAACTGATGCCGCTCGTCCGGCTCGGCCGCGAGGGTCAGTGACGGGAACCTGTCGAGCAGGCGGGGCAGGGCCAGCCTGCCCTCCAGCCGGCCGAGGGCGGCGCCGAGGCAGAAGTGCGGGCCGGCGCTGAACGTGAGGTGATGGTTGTCCGCCCGGGCCGGGTCGAACTCATCCGGGTTGGCGAAGCGCCGCGGGTCCCGGTTGGCCGCTGCTATCAGGGTCAGCACCGACTGGCCCGCGGTCACCGGCACTCCGCCGATCTCGGTGTCCCGGGCGGCGAACCGCACCGCGAAGTGCAGCGGCGGCTCGTAGCGCAGGATCTCCTCGACGTAGGAGGGGGCGAGCGAGGGGTCGGCCCGCAGCGCGGCCAGGGCGTCCGGGTGCTCGATCAGCAGGGCCAGGCCGTTGCCGAACATGTTCGTCGTGGTGCGGAACCCCGCGTTGAACATGACGATCAGGCTGGCCAGCAGCTCGGGCTCGGCGATCTGGTCCGGGCCGTCGGCCCGGACCAGATCGGAGACGAGGTCCTCGCGCGGGTCCGCCCGGCGCGACGCCAGCAGGTCGGCGAAGTACGCGGTCAGCTCGACCGCGGCGGTGTTGGCCGTCCTGACCTGCCGCACCGAGTGGCCCCCCAGTTCGAGCACCGCGTCGAAATCCCGGACCCGGGGCGGGAACCAGGCCAGGTCCGGCTCGGGCACGCCGATCAGCTCGCCGATGACGCTTAACGGCAGCGGCAGCGCGAACGCGCTCACGAAGTCCACCGGCTGGCCGCCCGCGCCCAGCTCGGCGAGCCGGTCGAGACAGTGATCGGTGATGCGGATGACGGTCGGCTCGAGCGCGCTGACCCGCCGGATGGTGACCGGCTGGCCGAACAGCCGGCGCAATCTGGCGTGGTCTGGCCCGTTGAGGTTGGAGAACGCGGCCAGCAGCGTGCGCACCGCGGGATGGTTGCGCCACCATGTGCCGCCGCGATCGTTGTACTCCGCGTCCGGCACGAGGAAGCCGGGGTCGCACAGAACCCGGTTCACGGCCTCGTACCCGAAGACCGCGACCGCGTGCCTGTCGGCCGGGCCGAGCGGGACCGCCTCGCCCAGTTCGTGCAGCCTGGCGTAGAACCGGTACGGGTCGCGCCGCCCCTCGTCGCTGAGCAGGTCCGACAGCGACACGGCAGCGCCCATCGCTTCTCCTCCGGTGAGCCCACAGGTGAGCCAACGCGATCTGTCTTCGACACTAGACCCGTGGCCGAGGACCCGTCCACCTCGCGCCGCGCCCGGCCCCGGGCTCAGCCGCAGCGGATGCCGGTCGGCGCCACCAGGTCAAGGGCCGCCGCGACGGCCGCTCCCTCGATGCCGCGCAGCAATCCGTCCGCCTCCTGCTCGCTGAAACGGGCCGTGTCGAGGATCAGCCGCACCACGAGGACCTCCGGATGGTCGAAGACCTCGATCAGGGCCTGCCCGTCGAATCCGAGCGTCGTGTCGGCCCAGTTCAGCAACGTCCCCGGCAGCTTCTGGGTGATCTGCTCCCTGGTCACCCGGCCGGACGAGGCCGGCTCGGCCATATCGTCCACCACGGCCGACCGGGTGTCGTTGACGACCCACGTGATCCCGGCCGGCTGCCGGCGCTCGGCGGCGGCCCGGGCCAGGACCTGGTCGAGCTGCCGCGGATCGTAGTAGCCGTACATGCCCGCGGCGAGAATCGCGCGGCCTGCCCGCGCGATCACCTCGTCGATGCCGGCGTCGCCGACGTCGAGGGTGACCAGGCTTTCCTGGCTGAGCGGGCCGACAATCTCGGAGTAGCCCGGCCGGAACCGGTTGCTGACGGTGAGCCTGGTGGCGACCGAGCCGGAGCCGGTGGCCCGGGCGATCGCGGTGGCGATGACGGCGTACAGGACGCGGGCGGTGTCGGCGCCGGTGCGCTCCGCGATGGCCCGCAGGGCCAGGGCCGCGGCGGATGAGTTGATCAGCCCTCTGCGGTAATGATGGCCCGGCTGGTCGCCGGGCTGGGCCCGCTCGCGGAATGTCACCGGCGGGGGCGGGGCGGACCGCAGCCGGCCTTCCCAGTAGCGCATCGCGCGATCGCTGACCCGCCGCAGTGGCTCGGTCAGCTCGCGCCGGGCCAGGTCGAGAGGGGTCATGGCCTCGGCCCGGGCGGGCGGCCGGGCCGAGTTGAGCTCCTCGCGCAGCATCGCCAGAGCGATGCCGTCCGCGACGAGCCGGGAGACCGTGAAGACCCGGTACGCCAGGGCGCCCCCGTGCCTGACCAGCGTGAGCTGCACCGGCCAGTCCCGGTACGGGTCGATGGGGGCCGTCTCCTGCCGGTGCTCCAGATCGAGCGTGTACCGCAGGACGTCCCGCGGCGTGGCGTCCTCGGGCATGGTCACGATGTCCACGGCGACCTCGCCGGACCCGTGCACCACCTGATCCGGACCGCCCGGCGCGGCTTCGAACCGGGTCCGCAGCGCCGGGTACCGGCCGACCAGGCCGGCGAACTGGGCCGCCACGTCCTCGGCCGTGGCGCCGTCCGGCATCCTCCTGAACTCGGCCAGGCACAGGCTGTGCCCGCAAGCCTGCATGCCCTGCCAGACGGCCCGCTGCCCCCAGGTCAGCGGCGCGGTGCCGGTCTGCGAGCCGGAGAAAGGGACGAGGACCCGCTGCGGCCCGGACGGCTCCGGCATGGCCTTATCACAGCAAAGGCACCGGGCCGCGTCAACCGGAGCCCGCTGCCCGGCCGTCGAACCAGATCCGGAGCTGGGCCGCCGCCTGCGCGATCGCCGCCCGGCTGGCCTCCAGGGTGCCGGCCATGGTGAAGAACCCGTGCGTCATGCCGGGGTACCGGCGCAGCTCGGCGGGCACGCCCTCGGCCGAGAGCCGGCGGGCGTACGCCTCGCCCTGGTCCCGCAGCGGGTCGTACTCGGCCGTGATGACCAGGGCCGGCGGCAGGCCGGCCAGGCTCGGCGCGCGCAGCGGCGAGGCGAGCGGGCTGGCCGCGTCCTGCGGGCTGGTTAGGTAGTGCCCCCGGTACCACGCGACCGAGTGCCGGTTGAAAAGGAACGGGTCGCCGGCGGCGCGCATCGACTCGTCGTCGGCGAGCTGGTCGGTGTTGGGGTACACGAGCAGCTGGCCGGCCAGCCGCGGGCCGTCGTCGCGGGCCAGCAGGGTCACGGCGGCGGCCAGGTTGCCTCCCGCGCTGTCGCCGCCCACGGCCAGCCTGGCCGGGTCGGCCCCGAGTTCGCCGGCGTGCCCCGCGGCCCAGCGCAGCGCCGCGTAGCAGTCGTCGACCGCGGCCGGGAACGGGTGTTCCGGCGCCAGCCGGTACCCGGCCACGGCGACCAAGGCCCCGGAGGAATTCGCCAGACGGCGGCTCACTCCGTCGGCGGTGTCGATCGTGCCGAGCACCCAGCCGCCGCCGAAGAAGTAGACCAGCGCGGGCAGCGGCCGGGTCGCGGACGGGCGGTACACCCGCAGCGGCAGGTCGCCGCCGGGGCCGGGGATGGTCAGCTCGCTGACCTCGAAGACCGGCTCCGCCTCCCCGCCGTCCTGCCGGATCGAGGCCAGGTCGGCGGCCCGGGCGTCGGCCAGGGACAGCGTGTAGAGCGGCGGTGCGTTGTCGCGCTCGCGCTGGTCGCGCGCGGCCTGAAGCTGCGGATCGAGAGGCATCCCACGCTGGTCCGTTTCTGGTTCGCCGGTCGCGCCGAGCATAAGCTACCGGTCGTGGGGATGTCGCCGCGATAGGAGGCAGCAGGGTGGTCGAGCTGGCGCGCGGGGAGCTGCACACGTCGGTCACCGACCCGGTGTCGGCGTCCATGAACTTCCTCAACGAGGTGGCCGGCCGCTTTCCCGACGCGATCTCGCTCGCGGCCGGCCGGCCGTTCGACGAGTTCTACGCGGTCGACGACGTGGGCAAGTACCTCGACGTGTACGTGGGTCACCTGCGCGGGCAGGGCATGGACGAGGCGCGCATACGGCAGTCCCTGCTCCAGTACGGGCGCACCAACGGGCTGCTCGGGTCGATGATCGCGCGGATGCTGGAGATCGACGAGGACATCCGGGTTGCCCCGGACGCCATCATGGTGACCTCGGGCTGCCAGGAGGCGATGATCATCGCCGTGCGCGGCCTGTGCTCGCGGCCCGGCGACGTCATCCTCGCCGCCGAGCCCTGCTACCTCGGCTTCACCGGCGCGGCCCGGGTGCTGGGCGTGGAGGTCGTCCCGGTGCCCGAGGCCGCCGACGGGTTACGTCCGGAGGCGGTCGCGCGGGTGGCGGCGCGGGTACGGGCCAGCGGGCGCCGCCCGCGGGCGCTGTACGTGGTGTCCAATTTCGCCAATCCCTCGGGCGTCTCGCTTCCGGCCGCCACCCGGCGGGCGCTGATCGACGTGGCCGCCGATCAGGACCTGCTGATCCTGGAGGACGATCCCTACGGGCTGTTCGGGCTCGACGACGACCGCCCTCCCGCGATCAAGGCGCTCGACACCGAGCAGCGGGTCATCTACCTGGGATCGTTCGCCAAATCGGTGTTCCCGGGCGCCCGGGTCGGGTTCCTCGTCGCCGACCAGACCGTGCTGGACGAGTCCGGCACGCGAAGCCTGCTGGCCGACGAGCTGTCCACGGTGAAGAGCATGGTCACGGTCAACACCTCGCCGATCGCCCAGGCCGTTATCGGCGGCGCGCTGGTCTCGTCCGGCTACAGCCTGCGCGCGGCCAACCGGGAGAAGATCGCCTTCTACCGGCGGAACCTGCGCGCGATGCTGGCCGCCCTGGAGCGCCACTTCGCCGGGACCGCGGTCACCTGGAACGCGCCGGCCGGCGGGTTCTTCGTGGTCGCCGAGGTGCCGGTTCGCGCCGACGAGAAGCTGCTCGAGGTGTCCGCGCGCGACTACGGCGTGCTGTGGACCCCGATGAGCTTCTTCTACCTCGGCGGGGGCGGCAGCCACGCGATCCGGCTGGCGTGCAGCGCGCTGGCCACGGACCTGATCGACGAGGGCGTGCGCAGGCTGGCCGCCCTCATCGCCGGCACGGCCTCATGACCGGCACAGCCTGGACCGCCCCCGTCCGGGTCTGGATCGGCCCGGTCGACGTGCCGCCCGAGCTGGAGGCCAGGTGCCTGGAGACGCTCGACGCCGGTGAGCGCGCCCGCGCGGCGGCGCTCGAGCAGGAGCCCGACCGGCGCCGGT
>JASHUI010000502.1:0-4498 GCA_030040095.1 Streptosporangiaceae bacterium
CCGTGACGCCGACACCGCGCGTGCGCTGTCCGCGAAGATCACGGCGCTGTGTGAGCCAGGCCGTCAGTACAAGCTGATGGAGGTGTGCGGCGGGCATACCCACACGATCTACAAGCACGGGCTCGAGGACTACCTGCCGGAGCAGATCACCCTGGTGCACGGCCCGGGCTGCCCGGTGTGCGTGATCCCGATGGGCCGGGTCGACGACGCCATGGCGCTGGCCGCCGAGCCGGACGTCATCATGACGTCGTTCGGCGACATGATGCGGGTGCCGGGCAGCAACGGCTCGTTCTTCGACGCCAAGGCCCACGGCACCGACATCCGGATGGTGTACTCGCCGCTGGACTCGCTCAAGGTGGCCCGGAAGAACCCGGACAAACGCGTGGTGTTCATGGCCATCGGATTCGAGACCACCGCCCCGTCGACGGCGATGACCGTGCTGCGGGCCGCGGCCGAGGGCCTGGCGAACTTCTCGATCTTCTGCAACCACGTGACGATCATCCCGGCCATCAAGGCCATCCTGGACTCGCCCGACCTGCGCCTCGACGGCTTCATCGGGCCCGGGCACGTCTCGACGGTGATCGGTTGCCGGCCCTACGAGTTCATCGCCCGCGACTACGGCAAGCCGGTGGTCGTGGCCGGGTTCGAGCCGCTGGACATCCTGCAGTCCATCTACATGCTGATGCTGCAGCTCTCCCAGCGCCGGTCCGAGGTCGAGAACCAGTACTCGCGGGTGGTGCCCTGGGACGGGAACGCGGTCGCGCTCAACGCGATCGGCCAGACCATGGAGCTGCGGCCGTACTTCGAATGGCGCGGCCTCGGCTTCATCTCGCACTCCGCGCTCAAGGTCAGGGAGCAGTACGCCGCCTTCGACGCCGAGCGGCTGTTCTCGGTGCCGGGAGTGCGCGTCGCCGATCCCAAGGCCTGCCAGTGCGGCGAGGTCCTGAAGGGCGTGCTCAAACCGTGGGAGTGCAAGGTCTTCGGCACCGCGTGCACGCCGGAGACACCGATCGGGACCTGCATGGTGTCGCCCGAGGGCGCCTGCGCGGCCTACTACAACTACGGCCGCCTGACCCGCCATCGGGTCAAGGAGGCGAGTCAGAGGTGACCTCCGACCACGGCGCCGGCCCGGCGACGCAGGCCGACTGGGTGCAGGAGGCCTTGCGGCTGCACGACCAGGACGATCACGAGGAGCACGCCCGCCGGGGCTCCCCGCAGCCGCTGCCGGGAACGGTGCGCGAGGAACTCGTGCTCGAGCGCATCGACCGGGCCCGCCGCAGCCGCCCCCGGATCAGGGAACAGCGGATCACGATGTCGCACGGGGCCGGGGGCAAGGCCACTCAGACCCTGATCGAGGCGCTGTTCCTCGGCGAGTTCAGC
The DNA here is from genome assembly GCA_030040095.1 of Streptosporangiaceae bacterium. Classification (GTDB taxonomy): domain Bacteria; phylum Actinomycetota; class Actinomycetes; order Streptosporangiales; family Streptosporangiaceae; genus JASHPR01. The sequence goes on from JASHUI010000502.1 coordinate 1,381, forward strand.
AACCCGCTGCTGGAGCCGCTCGAGGACGCCGCGCGGCTGGCGGTCGGCGGGACGCGGCTGGCCCTGACCACGGATTCCTACGTGGTGTCGCCGCTGTCCTTTCCCGGCGGCAACATCGGCGACCTGGCCGTGAACGGCACGGTCAACGACCTGGCCACATCCGGCGCCACCCCGCTGTTCCTGTCGGCCGGCTTCATCCTGGAGGAGGGGTTCGAGGTCGCCGAGCTGGCCCGGATCGCCGCCACCATGCGGCGGGCCGCCGACGCGGCCGGCGTGCAGATCGTCACCGGCGACACCAAGGTGGTGGAGCGGGGCAAGGCCGACGGCTGCTACATCAACACCGCGGGCGTCGGCGTGATCGAGCATGACCTGGATCTCGGCGTGGCGAACGTACGCCCGGCAGACGCGATCATCGTGTCGGGCCCGGTCGGCGACCACGGGGTCACGATCATGCTGGCCCGCGGCGAGCTGGACATCGAGGCCGACGTGACCTCCGACACCGCGCCGCTGAACGGGCTGGTCGCCGGCCTGCTGTCGGCCACGCCCGGCGTCCGCGCGCTGCGCGACGCGACCCGCGGCGGAGTGGCCACCATCCTGAACGAGATAGCCACGGCGGCCGGCGTGGGCGTGGTGGTCAGCGAGAACGACATCCCGGTCCGCACCGAGGTGCGCGGCGCCTGCGAGCTGCTCGGCATCGACCCGATGTACGTGGCCTGCGAGGGCCGGCTGGTGGTGGTGACCGCCCCGGAGGCGGCCGGACAGGCCCTGGCCGCGCTGCGCGGGCACCCGCTCGGCGAGCAGGCGGCCGTCATCGGCCAGGTCACCGCGGACCCGCCCGGGCTGGTGCAGCTGAAGACCGCCTTCGGCGGTACCCGGATCGTCGACCTGCTGGTGGGCGATCCGCTCCCCCGGATCTGCTGATCAGGACCAGATTTATCGCCGGAGCGAGACGAAAGCGAGAATGAGGTGCACGAGCTGGCGATCACCCAGAGCGTCGTGGACGCCGTGACCGAGCGTCTGCCCGACGCCAGGATCACCTGCGTGTGCCTGGAGATCGGGGCCCTGTCCGGCGTCGCGGCCGACTCGGTCCGCTTCTGCTTCGACCTGGTCACCGAGGGCACCAACCTGCAGGGCGCCCGCCTGGAGATCACCCAGACCGCCGGGCGCTGCCACTGCACGGTATGCGGCCGCGATTTCGAGCCGGACGGGCCGTTCGCCATCTGCCCGTGCGGGAGCATCGAGGTCAACGTGGTGGCCGGGCAGGAACTCAAGATCGATTCGGTTCAGGTGGCCTGACCATGTGCGCGACCTGCGGCTGCTCCGGCACGGCGGTGGTGCGGCTGTTCCCGGCCGACCTGGCCGGCCGCCCCGGCCAGGATGACCACGACGGTCACGGCCAGCACGAGCACCACGGCCACGGCGACGACCGCCACGACCACGGCCACGACCACAGCTATGACCACGAGCACGAGCACGAGGAACCGGGCGGCGGCGAGCCGGTCCTGCGCCTGGCCGCCAAGACCGAAGAGCGTACGATCCGGCTGGAACAGAAGGTATTGGCCAAGAATGACCGGCTGGCCGATCTCAACCGCGACTGGCTGCGGCAGCGCAGCGTGCTCGCCGTCAACCTGATGAGTTCCCCCGGCGCGGGCAAGACCACGCTGCTCGAGCGCACCGCGCGGGAGCTGGCGGGCAAGGTCACGATCTCGGTCATCGAGGGCGACCAGGCCGGAGCGCTGGACGCGACCCGGATCCGGGCGTCCGGCTGCCAGGTGGTGCAGATCAACACCGGGGCCGGCTGCCACCTGGACGCCGCGATGGTGGCCGAGGGGCTGCGCGCCCTGGACCCGCCGAGCGGCTCGGTGGTCATGATCGAGAACGTCGGCAACCTGGTCTGCCCGTCCCTGTTCGACCTCGGGGAGCACGCCCGGGTGGTGCTCGCCTCGGTCACCGAAGGTGACGACAAGCCGCTGAAGTACCCGCACATGTTCCGCCGGGCCGACCTGGTCCTGGTCAGCAAGACCGACCTGCTCCCGTACGTGGATTTCGACAGCAGGCGGCACGCCGCCGACGTCAGGAAGACCAGCCCCAGCGCGCTGATGCTTCAGGTGTCGGCGGCGACCGGGGCCGGGACGCAGGAATGGTACGACTGGCTGCGGCGGCGCATCCTCCCGCCGGAGGACTAGCTCAGGCGTGCGGCGGCCGCCACGACGGCCTGGCCGAGGCTGATCCCGCCGTCGTTGCACGGGACCCGCGAGTGCGTCAGGACCTCGAACCCGAGCGGCTCCAGCTGCCCGGCCACCGCGTGCAGCAACAGCAGGTTCTGGAACACCCCGCCGGACAGCGCCACCGTGCTCAGGCCGTGGCGCTCCCGCAGCAGCAGGCAGCCGTCCCGGATCAGCCGGGCGACGCCGTTGTGGAACCGCCCGGCGATGACCGCGGGCGCGACCCCGGCGGCCAGGTCCTCGGTCGCCGCGCGCACCAGGTCGGCGCCGACGGCCAGGAACGGCCCCGCCCCGGTGATCGCGGCCGGGTAGGCGCCGGTCTCGGCCGGATCGGCCAGCTGCTCGAGCTCGACGGCCGCCTGGCCCTCGTAGTTGATCTCGTCCCGCACGCCCAGGATCGCCGCGACCGCGTCGAACAGCCGCCCGGCGCTCGAGGTCACCGGGGCGTTGACGCCCCGCCGGGCCATGGCCAGCACGCCGGGCCACAGCCGCGAGTTCCGCCGGGCCACGCCGAGCCCGTCCGGCGGGCCGTCCGGGAACAGTGCGTCCAGGTACACCGCCGCCATCCGCCACGGCTGCCGGATCGCGGCCGCGCCGCCGGGCAGCGGAACCGGCGCCAGGTGGCCGGCCCGCTCGAAGCCGCCCAGGTCGGCGACCAGGAACTCCCCGCCCCAGAGCGTTCCGTCGGTTCCGTAGCCGGTCCCGTCGAAGGCCACTCCTATCACCGGCCCCGCGGCCCGGTTGTCGGCCAGGCAGGAGGCGATGTGCGCATGGTGGTGCTGCACGCCCACCAGGTCGACGCCCGTCCGCTCGGCCAGGTCCAGCGCGTACTTCGTGGACAGGTACTCCGGATGCAGGTCGTGCGCGACCACCTCGGGCGCGATGTCGAACAG
>JASHUI010000503.1:0-24008 GCA_030040095.1 Streptosporangiaceae bacterium
CCTTCGCGGCCGGCCGGCTCTCCGACCGCGGCTGGCGGGTGCGGGACATGGCCATGCCGGCCGGCTGGCGGCACCTGCCCGAGCAGCACAACGTGGTCATGGCCGCCGAGGTCGCCCGGAACCTGCACGCCGTCCTGGGGGAGCGCGTCGGCCAGATATCGGGAAAGGCCCAGGCGGTCGTCGGGCAGGGCGACCGCTGCAGCGCGCGGGAGTACCTGGCGGCCCTCGAGGCCAGGGACGAGGTGCTGCGCGACCTCGCGCCGCTCTCGGCCACCGTCGATCTCGTGCTCGCGCCGAGCGCCCTCGGCGCCGCTCCCGAGGGGCTGGAGTCCACCGGCGATCCGGTCATGTGCCGCCCGTGGACGCTGCTCGGGCTGCCGGCCGCCAACGTGCCTGCCTTCCGCCGGCCGGACGGCCTGCCGGTCGGCGTGCAGTTCGTCGGGCTCCGCCGCGACGACCTCAGCTACCTGAACCAGCTGGCCCTGGTCGAGGCCGCCCTCACCGACGCCCCCACCCCCAAGGAGGACTGACCCATGACCTACGACTTCGTCAACGTCTGCCGCGAGGAGCTCAAGCTGTGCGGCGTTCATGAGGGCGAGGCCGTCGCCATCCTGAGCTCGGATGCCGAGGGCGAGCTGCTCGGCCACGCCGGCGCGTTCATGCAGGCAGCGAAGGAGCTCGGGGCGCTGCCCTATCACGTACGGGTTCCCGCGGCCCGGGGCAAGAGCGCGGCGACGTGGGAGGTCGGCACGACGCCGCTGACCGGGCACCCCGCGGCCCTGGCCGCGCTGAAGGAAGCCAGCCTGGTGATCGACCTGGTGTTCATGCTGTTCTCCAAGGAGCAGCTGGAGCTCCAGGCGTCCGGCACCCGCATCCTGCTGGCCGTGGAACCGGTCGACGTGCTGAGCCGGCTGCTGCCGGACCGGCAGCTCCGGGAGCGGGTCGAGGTCGCCGGCGAGCTGCTGGCGGCCGCGAAGAGCCTGCGCGTCGAGCACGAGAACGGGACGAACCTGGTCTACCGGCTCGGCAGGTACCCCACGATCACCGAGTACGGCTACACCGACGAGCCCGGCCGGTGGGACCACTGGCCGTCGGGCTTCGTGTTCACCGGTGCCCACGATGACGGGGTGGACGGCACGATGATCCTCGCCCCCGGCGCGATCATCTACCCGTTCAAGGCCTACACGCAGACGCCGATCCGCATGCAGATCGAGGCGGGCCGGATCGTCGACATCTCCGGCGAGCTCGACGCCGGCCTGCTGCGCGACTACATGGACCAGTTCAACGACCCGGAGGGGTACGCGATCGCGCACATCGGCTGGGGGCTCAACGAGAAGGCGCGGTGGTCCGGGGCGATGATGGACACCCGGGGCATCGGCCAGGAAGGGCGCTCGTTCTACGGCAACGTGCTGTTCGCCACCGGTCCCAACCAGGAACTCGGTGGCAGCAATGCCTCGCCCTGTCACATAGACATTCCGCTGCACGGCTACTCCTTGTACCTCGACGACCGCCAGATCGTCGACCGGGGAGATATCGCCGTTCCCGAAATGAGGCCACGGGGCTGAGATAGCCCGAAACGCACCGTCCACGCCTGCCCGCCGGATAAGCCAGGCGGACGCGGCTGGTTACCGTCATGCACAAAGGAGGTAATATGGAAAACCTCGAAGCGGGCGCAGCGATTCCGGCGGGTCGGGGCCGGGACGACTGGGGGAAGATCGAGACCAGGGGCATCGACATGATCCCCGAGGTCGAGCGGCGGGCCAAGCCGTTCAGCCTGTTCACCGTTTTCTTCGGGCCGCAGTTCGGGTACGGGAACATGCTCTTCGGTGCCCTTCCCATCGCTTTCGGGCTCGGCTGGTGGGCAGCGTTCGTGTCCATAACGGTGGGTAATGCGATCGGGTCCCTCGTGTTCTTGGGCATCAGCCCGCTGAGCCCGCGGACCGGCACGAATACCCAGGTGTCGAGCGGCATCGCGTTCGGTGCGCGCGGAAGGCTCCTCGGGTCGGGCATCACCTGGTTCATCGCTATCGGCTTCTTCATCATCCTGATATATACGTCGGGACAGGCCGTCGTAGACACCTTCAGCCGCTGGTTCGGCACGCCCACGGGCCTGGGCGCGCTTTCGCTCAGCATGGTTGTCATACTGGCTGTCGCCTGCCTGGCCGCGATCCTCGGCCACGGCACCCTGGAAAAGAGCATCCGCGGGATAAACATCGTTTCGATCATCGTGCTGGTGATGATATTCGCGATGTTCGCGTCTCGTTTCCACGTCACTCACGGGTCGAACTACCTGCTGGGCGGCTTCTGGCCGACCTTCTTCATCTCCACGACGACCACGGCGTCGCTGCCGATCTCCTGGGGCCCGTTCGTCGGCGACTACGGCCGCTACATCCCGTCCAACACGCCGTCCTGGAAGGTCAGCGGCTGCGCCATCCTGGGCGTCTTCAGTGGCTGCTGGCTTGCCATGGTGGCCGCGGCGTTCGCGGCCACCTCGTTCGTGGCGCAGGCCGGTAACTTCGTCACCGGGATAACCCAGGCCGCGTCGCCCTGGCTGCTTCTCCCGTTGCTCCTGGTGCCGGGCCTGGCGTCGAACACGGCGAGCGCCGCCATGTCGCTCTACAACGCCACGCTGGACATCAGCGCCTGGCCCTTCTTCTTCCGGTTCAAGCGCTGGGCGATCACGACCGGGTTCGGCGTCGTGCTGTTCGGCCTCACGTATCTGTTCGTGCTGGCCACGAACTTCCTGACCAACCTCGAGGCCTTCGTGACGATCCTGATCGTCACGGCGACGCCGTGGATGGTGATCGTGGGCATCGAGTTCGTGCTGTCCCAGCATGAGCTGGCCCCGGTAGACCTGCACGCGTTCGCCATCCCCGGCATGCGCGGGAAGTACTGGTACAACAACGGGCTCAACCCGCGCGCCTTCGCCGCCTGGCTCTGCGGCGCGGGCCTGGGCCTCATGTTCTCGACCACCTCCCTGTTCACCGGGCCGCTGGAGAGCTCGGTCAACGGAGTGGACATCTCGTGGCTGGTGGCGGGAATCTCGGGCGGCCTGATCTACCTGGCACTGCGCTACGTCTTCCGCCCGGTCACCCACGCGGCCGTGCTCCCGGATATAGGCCTGGCGGATACCGTCGCGTCCCCGGAATAGGCTGTCCTACCCAAGACGAGGCAGGAAAATGGCAGAATGGGAGTCCGTATTCTTCCGCTCCGGGGAACTCCGGCTGCATGCCGCGCATTTCCCGGGAACAGGAAGCCGGCCGATGGTCGTCGTCCCCGGCATCACCACGCCGGCCGGCGCCTTCGCCGTGGCCGCCGCCCGGCTCGCCGACATCGCCGCGGATGTCTACGTGCTGGACATGCGGGGACGCGGGCTGTCGCAGCGGGTTCCGTTCGGCGCCCATAGGGCAGGTGACTACGCCGACGACGTGCTGGCCCTGATCGAGCGGCTGGGGCTGCACCGGCCGTTGCTGGTCGGGCACTCGCTGGGCGCGCGCGTGGTCGCGTGCGCCCGGGCCCGCTTTCCCGGCGCGTCGGCCGGCGTGGTCGCCATCGACCCGCCCATGTCCGGGCCCGGCCGGCGCCCTTACCCCATGGCGCTGGACCGGTTCGTCAACGGCTTGCACGGCGCCCGCGAGGGGCGCGGCATCGAGATGGCCCGGGCGGACTACCCGACCTGGACCGAGGAGGAGGCGCGGCTGCGCGGCGAGTGGCTCGCCTCGTGCGACGAGGCCGCCGTGGTCGAGAGCTACGCATGGTTCCACCTGGAGTCCTTCGAGCCGGTCTGGCATGAGGTCGAGCCGCCCGCGCTGCTGCTGTTCGGCGCCGAGAGCCCGGTGGTCACCGCCGCGGACGCCGCCGCGCTCGAACACGTCAACCCGCGAGCCGACGTGGTCGCCGTGCCGCACAGCGGCCACATGGTCCCCTGGGACAATCTCGACCAGACGGTGAACGAGATCGACGCGCTTGCATCCAAACTCGGAACGAGTGAATGACGGCCATAGACAATTACGACGACACCGAGAACGCCACCGTGACCACCAGCACCGGAACAACGGCGCCGCGAGTGCCGGCCACCACCGACAGCGAGCAGCGGGCACTGGCCTGGATCGAGCCCTACAGCCAGGCCTGGCACCTGATACGGGCCCGGGACTGGCTCGTCCACCTGGACCCGGAGGCCTCGCTCGAGGCGCGCCTCGCCGTCGTCACCCACGACATCGAGCGCATGTTCCCCAACGGCCCGCGGCAGGACAGGGCAACCGGCCGCTGGGACGACCCGCACTACCTGTACGCGCACGCGTCCAGGTCCGCCGAGGTCGTCGCGTTCTGGCTGCATTCACAGCCCGACATCCGCGACGAGATCGCCTTGTCGGAGGTTCAGCGGCTGATCACGCTGCACGAGTTCGGCGGCATCGGCGGCGCCGATCTCGTGCAGGCGGCCGACTCGCTCTCGTTCCTCGAGACGCTGCAGGACCTGGCCAGAGACTGGGTCATCAACGGAGAGTGCGGCGTCGAACAGGCACGGGCCAAGCACCTTTACATGGCGGAGCGAATCCGGGTCCCGCAGGCGCGACGGCTCGCCGAACCACTGCTGGCGCAGGCTCTCGCCTCGCTCGAGGACCTGTAGCCGGTGACGGGAACGGGTTGACAAGGCCGGGGCTGGTCAGGTAGCGGCTGCTCGACTGGCCGCCGCGCACAGTTGAACAATTCCCGTTTACCTCGGGTGGCGCGCGGGCTGGTCAGACCCCGGGCAGGGCGGACACCGCCCGCCACAAGGCGCCCGGCGTGCTCAGCGTGTCGTAGTTGAGAGCCTCGTCGGGCAAGCCCGAGCCGTACGTGGCCTCGATGCCCGCGAGCAGCCCGACGATGGCCAGGGAGTCGAGCCCCCAGTCGAGAAGCTCGGTGTCCGGGGTCAGGTCCGCGTCGGCGGGAAAGCGGTGCGCCGCGGCGCGGACTAGCGCCTCGAAGCGCGCATCCCAGTCCGCCGTCATGCCGCGCTCCGGTCCGGGCCTGGCCGCGGCGGGCCGCCCGCGCAGCCGGCCAGCCCGCGATGGAAGGACTCGAGGAAGCCGCGCACGTCCTCGGCGAGATGGCGGTCCGCGCCACCGTCCGGGCTGAACGAGGCTTGCTGCAGGATGCAGGTGAGCTGGTCCTCCGCGCGGACTCGCAGGTAGAAGGGATCGCCGTTGTAGCGGCCGGCCTCCTGGACCTCGATGGTCGCGCCGCCGTCGCCGGCCGCGGGGCCGGCGGCGGCCGTCGCCTTGCGCTCGGCCCGGCCGGACATGAAGTTGTAGAAGTACGGGATTCCCTGGCCCGTTCCGTTGAAGCCGTACGTGCGCTCTATCTCGTGCAGGTCGTCGACCGAGTACATGCCGTGGCTGTAGGCGCGCAGCGATGCCCAGTGCAGCCGCTGGGCGAGATCAGGCAATTCCTCGTCCGGCTCGGCGCGGACCAGCACGGGGATCAGCTGGTTCAGCGAGCTGACCAGCCGCTGGAACCTCGGCTCGTTCCTGTTGCCCGCCATCAGCCCGAGCAAGAACCGGTCCCGGCCGGTTCGCTCGCTCAGCGTGCGGCAGAACGCGGCCAGCACCACGCTCTGAACCGAGACGCGAAGCGAGCCGGCGACCTCCCTGGCGGCGGCCAGCGCCGGAAACGACCGCAGCACCCCCCACCGGATGGCGGTCGGGCTGCCCGTGACCGGCTCGGCCGGGAGCGCCTGCTCCACCGTGCGCTTCCAGTACCGGGCGGCCGCCTGCCGCCGGGCCGACCACTCCGGCGAGGCCTGCTCGAGCGCGATCGCGCTGGGCCTGGGGGCCTGCCAGGCCCGCTGCTTCCCGCCCAGGATCTCGAGCAGTTCCTCTTCGAGCAGGCTGAGGCCGGCTCCGTCCGCGGCCATGTGATGGACGCAGAGCACCAGCCGCTCAGGAACGCCCCGGACGGTGACGACCGCGGCCCGCCACAGCCGTCCCGACTCGAAGTCGAAGGGCTGGGTGCTCATCCGCCCGGTCAGGTCCGTCACGACCGCGCCGGCCTGCTCGCGATCGTCGGTTTCCGCAACCTCGGGCGCGACGTCACGGGGGGCGCAAACGACCTGCTCGATGCCTGGCCCGTCGACCCCGCGGTACGTGGTGCGCAGGGATTCATGCCGTTCTTCCAGACGGCCCAGCGCGCCGCCGACGGCGGCCCGCGTGCACCCGCGCGGGAGCTCGAGCGCCCAGACCAGATTGGCGCCCGCCCGCACGGGCGCGGGCCGGTGCTCGATCGAGCGCCAGACGGACAGCTGCCCGAAGGTCAGCGGAGCGGCCGCCACTTCTTCCACGACTCATCCTTTCGCTGGCGTTGTGCGGCGGAGTGCGGCGCGGCGCAGGCGCCGATAGCCATGATCAGTGCCCGCGCCGCCCTTGCTGTTACCGCCGATCAGCAGTCCTTGGGCTGGGACATCAGGGCACCTCCGTCCTTTGTCGCTGCGCCTGCGCGGGTCATTCTCCGCTATGGCGACACAAAGACATTAGGCGCGCTAACCTTATGTACTCAAGACATGGCAGCGGCCCCGAGTGAATGACGATGCTGCCCGTTCCAATAAGGCATTTCAGTTTGCTGACGGATCGCACCGCATTTCCCAGCAATACCATTTTTAACGCACCGGATTCTCTGCGGCACGGTTCCCGCCCGGACACAGGCGCCCTCGACCCGCCGCGGCGCAGGCGGCGCCCGCCGGGCCAGGGGAATCGCGCGGACCCCGGCGCCGCGAGAGCGAAGGCCGAGGTCTTGGCCGGCCCGGCAGCGGTCGCTAGCGTGCTGAGCCGTGCCCACGAGCGTCGTCCGCGAGGTACTCGCCACGCCGGGACAGCGGCTGCTCTGGCTCATGGAGCACTACCGGGGCGGGGACCGCGCGCTCAACGTGCCCGCCTTCTACCGGGTCCGCGGCGAACTGGACGAACAAGCCCTCGCCGCCGCCCTGACCGACCTCGTCCGGCGGCACGAGGCGCTGCGCACCACCTACGAGTTAGCCGGGCGGCGCCTCGTTCAGCAGATCCGTGCCCCCGAGCCTGTGCCGCTGCCCAGGCAGCGGGTCAGCGACCTCGACGAGCTTGATGCCGCGATGCACGAGCACGTGCGAGCGCGCATCGACATCGCGACCGCGCCGCTGCGGGCCACGCTCATCGAGCAAGCCCGCGACGAGTTCGTGCTGGCCCTGTCCATTCACCATCTGTCCACCGACGGATGGTCGGGCGGCGTGATTTCCCGTGATCTCGGGCTGCTGTACCGGCCGGGCGGGCCGGCCGCGGACCCCGCTGCCGGTCTTCCCGGCGTGCCGTGGCAGTTCGCCGACTTCAGCGAGTGGCAACGGCTGCGTTTCGAGAACGGGGCTCTCGCCGAAGGCCAGCGGTTCTGGCGGTCCCGCCTCGCCGGTGCCCGCGCGCCGCGCCTGCCGGCCGCGACCGCCGCCGGGGCCAGGCTTCCCGGGATGAGCGGCTTTACCCTCGGCGAACAGACCGTGGCCGGGCTCACCGAGCTGTGCCGCACCCTGCGGGCCAGCCTCTTCGCCGCCGGGCTGGCGATGTTCGCGGCCGTGCTGCACGCCCGGACCGCCGACCAGGACATCGCGATATCGTCGATGTTCGCCAACCGCATCCGTCCGGAGTCGGCGCAGACCGTCGGCTTTCTCGCGAATCTGCTGGTGCTCCGGCTGCGGTTGCCGCCGGAGCCGACCTACCTCGACGTGCTCGGCGTCGTGCGCGGGGTCGTTCTCGACGCCCTCGCCCACCAGGAGGTGCCGTACCACCTGGTCCCGGGGGGGCCCGGAGAGCGGGATCGCGGCCTGGAGAACATACTCTTCCAGGTCGCCGCCGGCCCCGAGTACGCGTTGCGATTGGAAGGCACCGAGATTACCCAGCTGCCCCCGCCGCGGGGAATCGCGAGCCGATTCGACCTGGAGTTCGCGCTCCTTCCGGGAAGCACGACCATTGACGGCATGATCTGGTACGACAAAGCCCGCTTCTCGTCCAGCTGGGTCCGGCAGCTGATCAGCGATTATCGGGCCATGGCCGATGCCGTGGCGGCTCATCCCGAGCTGCCGGTCGGGCGGTAGGGTTCGGCGGTGCCCGAGCCGCGACGGCTGGACTCCGGCCATGCCCCGGCCGTCCTACGGCGTGGCTTCCCGGCCTGACCCGCCCCGCATGGGCCGAAGCACCGGGCGTTTCTCCGTTATCTCGCTCAGCTGATCCGCCAGCCGCGCCACCGTGGGCGATTCGAACAGGTCCCGGAGCCGGATCTCCATGCCGAGCTTCGCGCGGATCTGGCTGATCAGGTGCATGGCGAGCAGGGAGTGTCCGCCCAGGTCGAAGAAGCTGTCGTGGATGCCGACGCGGGGTAGCCCGAGCACGTCGGCGAACAGGCCGCACAGCACCGCCTCCCGTGGCGACCGGGGCCCGGCGTCGGCCTGCACCCGCGCGCCCAAGTCCGGATCCGGCAGCGCCGCCCGGTCCAGCTTCCCGTTCGACGTGACCGGCAGCCGTTCCACCGGCACGAAGGCCGACGGCACCATATAGCCCGGCATGCTCGCCGCCGCGTGCGCCCGCAGCTCTTCGGCCCGGACCGGCCCCACACCCACGACATACGCCACCAGCAGCGGGTCCCCGCACTCACCCGTCCGGGCCGCCACCGCCACCTGTGCCACGTCCGGGTGGCGGGCCAGTACTGCCTCGACCTCCGCGGGCTCGACCCGGAGCCCGCGTATCTTCAGCTGGTCATCGGCGCGCCCGGCGAACTCCAGCAGCCCGTCGCCGCGCCACCGGGCCAGGTCGCCGGTCCGGTACATCCTCGCCCCGGCGGTGCCGAACGGGCATGCCACGAACCGCTCGCCGGTCAGCCCCGGCCGCCCCAGATACCCGCGCGCCACACCCGTGCCGGCCACGTACAGCTCTCCCGCCACGCCGGCCGGCACCGGACGCAGCCACCGGTCGAGCACGAACACGCGGGCACCGGGCACCGGGCGGCCGAGCGCGACGGCACGTTCTGGCGCCAGCCGGCCGTCCACCGAATCCACCGTGCACTCGGTCGGGCCGTAGGTGTTGAAGACCGCCACGCCCGGCAGGTCCCGCAGCAGCGCCCACAGCTGTCCGGGCACATCCTCGCCGCCGAGCACCAGCATCGACACCTGATGACCAGACTGGCCGAACAACCCCGCCCTGAGCAGCTCCGCCGCCAGCGACGGCGTCAGGTCCAGGCAGTCGATCCCGTGCTCGGCGACAAACCGGATCAGCGCCGCCGGATCGTGCCGGGTCAGGTCATCGGCGATATGCAGCTCATGTCCGTCCAGCATCCACAGCACCGGATCCCAGGCCGCGTCGAACGAGAACGAGGCCGTGTGCGCGACCCGCAGGACCTGACCGGCCCGCGCCGCCAGCGCCTCCCCGAATACCGGCGACCTCGAACTGTAGGTCACAGACAAACCGCAGATGCTGGCGTTGCTGACCAGCGCGCCCTTGGGATCACCGGTGGTCCCAGAGGTGTAAATCACGTAGGCGGGGTGACCTTCCCGCAGCGGCGCCACCCGCTCACCGTCCCCGACCCGGCCATCGGGCATCGCCGCGACCGCCGCCCGCACCGGATCCTCGTCCAGCACCAGGCGGGCGATGCCGTCGCCAAGCCGCTCGCGCGTGACCGAGTCTGCCAGCACCAGCCGCGGGCCGGCATCGGCCAGCAGGTAGCCCAGCCGGGCCGCGGGGTAGTCCGGATCCACCGGCAAAAACGCCGCGCCCGCCTTCAGCACCGCCAGCAAGGCCACGATCAGCTGATCAGAGCGCGGCAACGCCACGGCCACCACGTCCTCCGGCCCGACGCCCTGCCCGATCAGGTACCGCGCCAGCCGGTTCGCCCGCCCGTCAAGCTCGGCGAAGGACACCTCGGCCGCTCCCGACACCACGGCCACCGCACCCGGCGTCCTGGCCACCTGCGCCTCGAACAGCCCCGCCACCGTTCCCCCCGGTGCCGCGGCCCCCGCACCGCTCCACTGCTCCACCAGCCGCCGGCGCTCGTCCGCGGACACCGTCGCCAGCTCGGACAGGCGCCGGTGCGGGTCCGGCGCGATGTCGGCCAGCAGCGAGCAGAAGTGATCGGCCATCCGCCGGACCGGATCTTCGTCGAAGAGATCCGTGGCGTACTCGATGAGGCCCTTCAAGCCGTCGCGGTCCTCGGCGAGGCCGAACGTGAGGTCGAACTTGGAAGTTCTCCAGTCAAGGTCGAAGGGGGCGACCCGGATGCCCTCGACTTCCAGGTCCTCGGCGTCGCCGCGCTGGTGTACGAACATGATCTGGAAAAGCGGATTCCGGTCCGCGACGCGTTCCGGCCGCAGCTCCGCGACGAGATGCTCGAACGGGAGATCCTGGTGCGCGTAAGCGTCCAGCGCGCTCGCTCGCACCCGTGCCAGGAACTCGATAAAGGTCGGATTACCGGATAGATCCGCGCGAAGGACCAATGTATTGGTGAAGAAGCCGACGACAGACTGGATCTCGGGCCTGTTACGGTTGGCGATCGGGATGCCGACGGCGATGTCATCCTGGCCTGAATACTGTGACAGCAGCAGCTGAAAGATCCCAAGCGAGACCATGAACGGTGTCGCGTCTGCCTGCCTGCCGAGGGCCGCGATCGATCCGGCGAGGTCCCGGGGCAGCCCGAAACGATACTGGGCGCCGCGTGCCGAATGGCCCTGCGGCCTTGCGGCGGTATCAAGGATGTGCACGGGACGCACGCCGTCGAGTTGATGACGCCAGTACGACACCTGCTTTTCGAGCGTCTCGCCCGCCAGCCATTCCCTTTGCCAGACGGCGAAGTCGGCATATTGCACCTGCAATGGCTCGAGCCGGGGCTCGCGCCCTTGGAGAAATGCTGAGTAGAACGCCCAGAGGTCGGTCTGTATTATGCGGTCCGACCATTCGTCATTCACGATGTGGTGCATGGTGAAGATCAGGATGTGCTCGCTGCGCCCGTGCCTGACCAGCCGCGCGCGCATCAGCGGAGCCTTGCCGAGGTCGAACGGCTTGGTAATTTCCGAAGATATGATCTCTTTCGCCTCGGCCTCGGCCAGATCCGCCGCGATGCCGGTGAGATCCGTGACCGACAGCCCGACCCGGACGGCGGGCTCGATTATCTGCACCGGCCGGTCATCAAGCAGGATGAACCTGGTTCGCAGCGCCTCGTGCCGCGCGACCACCGCCGAAATCGCGTGTTCGAGCGCTGAGGCGTCCAACGGCCCGCTGAGGCTCCAGGCCGCTGATGTCAGGTATTCGGTCCCTGTGGGGCTCAGGTGATCGAGCAGCCACATTCGTTCTTGTGCGAAGGACAGCACAATAGGGCCGTTGCGGTTTGTCGGCGAGATACCTGACGCCGATGCTGCTAATCCTTCCCTGGCCAGCAGCTTCTGCAGCGCCTGCCGCCGCCTCGCCGGGGATATGCTGTCGTCAGTCACGGCCTGATCTCGCCTCCGGCCATTTCATGTCGCTGATGAAGGCCTCACGCGCTGTTGTTCAATATGCGCTCGATATCCTCGTCGGTTGCGTGCATCATCTGGAGCGCGATCTCAGCCACTCTTGGCAGAGTCCCGTTCGTGTCATTTTCGAGCATCAGACTCTTTTGTCCCGCTATTGTCGGCGCCTCGAACAAGCTGCGTACTCCCAGGTCCGTGCCGAACACCTGCTGAATCTCGGCGATCAGCTGGGCGGCGAGCAGCGAGTGCCCGCCCAGTTCGAAGAAGCTGTCCTGGATGCCCACCTCGTCGATGCCGAGCACGCTGAGCCAGATATCGGCCAGCACCTGCTCCAGAGGGTCACTGGGCGAGGCCGCCGCGCCGCCGAGATCCGGCCGGGCGGTAGCCGGAGGCGGCAGCCGGCGACGGTCGACCTTGCCGTTGGCGTTCAGCGGCAGCGCCGGCAGGAATTCCCAGCCGCCGGGAAGCATGTAGTCGGGCAGCTGCTCGCGCAGGAACGCCCGCAGCCCGGCTGGCGACGGCGAGCTTCCCTCGGCCGGCGCGACGTAGGCCACGAGGCGCTTGCCGCCCCGGTCGCTGTCCCACGCGACGACGGCCGCGCGTTCCACTTCCGGGTGCCCGAGCAGCGCGTACTCGACCTCGGCCAGCTCTACCCGGCAGCCGCGTATCTTGACCTGGGTGTCGGCGCGGCCGACGAAATCCAGGATTCCCGCCGGGCTCCACCGCACCAGGTCGCCGGTCCGGTACATGCGGCCGCCGGGCGGCCCGAACGGGCAGGCCACGAAGCGCTCGGCGGTCAGGCTGGGCCGGCCAAGATAGCCGCGGGCGAGGCCCGCGCCGGCCAGGTACAGTTCCCCCGCCACGCCGACCGGGACCGGTTCCAGGCCGGCATCCAGCACATAGGCGCGGGTATTGATGACGGGCCGCCCGATGGGCGGCGTCTGGCCGCCCGCCAGCGCATCGCTGGCCGTGGCGGTCACCGTGCTCTCGGTGGGGCCGTAGGTGTTCACCATGCGGCGGCCGGCCGCCCACAGTTTGACCAGGCCAGGGGGGCAGGGCTCGCCGGACACGTTTACCACCGCCAGCGATGGCGGCGACGGCGACGGTACGGTCGACAGCACCGACGGGGTGATCTCCACGTAGGTGACCTCCTGGTCCGCCAGGAGGCCGGCCAGCTCCGAGCCGGTGACCAGGCCGGGCGGCGGGACGACCAGGCAGCCGCCGGCCGCGATCGCGGTCAGGAGGTCCGCCACCGAGCTGTCGAAGCTCATCGGAGCGAGCTGAAGCACGCGAACGCCCGCGTCCGCTCCCACCAGCTCCAGCTGGCTCTCGGCCAGGCTGGCCAGGCCGGTGTTCGGCACCACGACACCCTTGGGTGTGCCCGTGGAGCCTGAGGTGTACAGGACATAGGCCGGGTGCTCGGGCAGCAGGGGCGCCAGGCGCTCGGCGTCGGCCAGGTTGCCGTCACCGCCTTCCCGGAGGGCGGCGTTCGTCTCCTCGGCATCCAGGTCGAGTCGCAGCACCCCGTCCAGAGGCGGGAGCGTTTGCACGGTCCTGTCGGTCAGCAGCAGGCCCGACCGGGCGTCGGCCAGCATGAGCGCGATCCGCTGGGCCGGATAGGCGGCATCGACAGGCAGATAGGCGGCACCGGCCTTCAGTACCGCGAGGATGGCCACGATCATCAGCTCGCTGCGCGGCACCGCGAGCCCCACGACCTGCTCCGGGCCGGCTCCGAGCTTGACCAGGTGACGCGCCAGCCGGTTGGCCCGGGCATTGAGTTCGGCGTAAGTCATCTGGGCCGGGCAGGCCAGCGCTACCGCGTCCGGGCTGCGGGCCACCCGGGCCTCGAACAGCGCCGCCAGGGGGAGCGGCGCCAGGCTCCGCGTGGTGTCGTTCCAGCCGGCCAGGAGCTGCTCTCGTTCGGCCTGGCCGAGGATGTCGGCCTTTCGCACCGGCTGACCGGGATCGGCCGTCACGGACTCCAGCAGCCGCACCAGGCGCTCGGCCAGCGCCTCGGCGGTGCGGTGATCGAAAAGATCGGTGGCGTAATCGAGCACCCCGTCTATCCCGCCGGGCGTGCCGCGCCCGTCATAGCGCTCGATGAAGGAGAAATCCAGGTCGAACTTGGCCGCGCGAATGCTGATGTCGGCCATGGCGGCTCGGCATCCGCCGAGCGTGAAATCGGGCCACTTCTCGCCCTGGAAGGTCAGCATGACCTGGAACAGCGGATTGCGCGACAGCGATCGTTCCGGGCCCAGATCGTCCACCAGCTGTTCGAACGGCAGATCCTGATGGGAGTACGCCGCGAGGTCGGCCTGACGTGCCCTCGCGACAAGCTCACGGAAGCTCGGGTCACCCGAGGTGTCGAGCCGGAGCACCAGAGTGTTCACGAACAGCCCGACAAGATCTTTTACCGAGTCGCTGCCGCGGCCGGAGACCGGCGACCCGATCGGGATGTCGGTCCCCGCGCCCAGCCTGGTCAGCAAGGCAGCGAGGCCGGCGTGTACCACCATGAACAGCGTCGCGCGGCTTTCCCGGGCCACGGCGATCAGCCGGCGGTGGAGGTCGGCGCTCGCCGCGATCGCCGCGGACCCGCCCACGTAGCTGGGCAGCGGCGGCCGCACCCGGTCCGCCGGGAGCGCGAGCTCGGCCGGCAGCCCGTCCAGGGCAGCCCGCCAGAAGCCGAGCTGCCGCCCGAAAGCGCTGAAGGGATCGTCCTGCGGTCCCAGGAACTCCCTTTCCCAGATCGCGTAGTCCGCGTACTGGACCGGCAGCCGGTGCCATTCGGCTGCGGCGCCTTTGCGTCGTGCCTCGTAGGCGGCTTTCAGATCCCGCACCAGCGGCACCAGCGACCACCCGTCGCAGGCGATATGGTGCAAAAGGATCAGCAGTACCGCCTCGCCCTGCCCGGTTATCTGGTAAAGCCAGGCGCGCAATGGCAGCTCCGCTGCCAGGTTGAAACCGTACTGGACGGCCTTCTCGAGACTGCGGTCGAGATCTGGTCTGGCCACCCTGGCCATTCGCAGCGGAAGCCTCGGCGCGGGGCTCAGTACCCGCTGAAAGGGCACTCCGCGGAAATCGGGATAAACCGTCCGCAATACTTCATGTCGGCCGATGACGTCGTTGAGGGCCGCTTCGAGCGCCGCAGCCTCGATCCGGCCGCGCAGGTGCAGTGCCAGGGGAAGGTTGTAGGTGGAGGTGGCTCCCTCCAGGCGGTGCAGGAACCACAGGCGCAGTTGCTGCGACGACAGCGGGACGCGCTCCGGCCGTTCGCGGAGAGCCAGTGGCGGCGAACCGGGCGCCGTGACCTCCGACAACCGCAGCAGGGCGCCCAGCGTTGGCGCCTCGAACACCTGGCGGATCGTCACCTCGGCACCAAGGACCGATTTCAGCAGCCCGGCCAGGCGCAGCGCGTGCAGCGAATTTCCGCCGAGAGCAAGGAAGTCGCTCTCGAGGCTGATGTCGCGGCAGCCAAGGACCTCTTCGGTCAGGGCGCACATGATCTGCTCGACGGGCATTTCGGCCCATCCAGCCGACCTCGATGCCGATGATAGGCCGGGATCCAGGGACCCCGTTTCCGCCATGTCGGGGACTCCTTTCAGCATCGTCGCGGCTCGCGGCAATAGATTTGCCGTGCAGATGACCACCCGCGCCTAAGTCACCTGGGCGGATTACCAATGCTTTTTTCACGGGCTTGCGGACGGGCTTGGAGCGCATGCGCCGCATATTTCGTGGTCCGTTCTGCCTACAAGACCTGACGGGTAACCCCCGGGCCGCCGAGCCGACGGCCGGGCGAGGTGCCGCGCTCAGACGTGCACCTACGGCTCATCGTCCATAATGCCAAGACCTGCTTCCACAAAGCCAAGGTCCCGGTATCGGCCCATCTCCCATCGGTATCGCATATCAAGGGACCTTATTGTGTTGTACCCCACGCTGGGGGCGTCCGCCACCCGTGCCGCCCGCGGGTCAGATCTGTCCTAGGTCGGCGACGACCCGCGAGCGTCGATATGCCGGGTGGCGCCCCGTGTGCCAGCGGGGAAGCCGGTAACGCCAGCGCCCGTGAACGTGTGGCGTTACGGCTGGTGAAGGCGTGGATGCCAAGTTACCGTGATGTGATGTCCGCCGTAGAGCTTTCCGTCAGAGTAAACCGGTCCCCGCCGCGCTAGTGCGTTAGGACCGGTTCATCTTTCACGTTCGCTCACCGGGACCTTCCCGCTCGTTATGGCGGGTCTGCCGCCTCGGCCTTGTATTAGCAGCGACCGCACGGGTGCGCCCGCGTGCAGCGGTGCTCGACCTAGTGCAAGAGGAGCCGCAATGGTGCCTGCCGACCCGGGACAAGAAAGCGAAGACGCCAGTCCCGAGCATCTTTTCCTGCTGCGCGACAAGAAGCTCATGGACGCTCCGGTCGAACTGATTCCCGTCGAGTCGCTGGTAGCTTCGTATTCACCGCGCGTGATCGGCGAGGACCGTGAGTACGCCCTCGCCCTCGCTGAATCAGAAGCACGCCTTCCGCCAATTGTCGTGCACCGGCAGACGATGCGAGTGGTCGACGGGGTGCATCGCCTGTGCGCAGCAAGGCTCAGGGGGATGGACCACATCGAGGCTCGGTTCATCACCAGCTCGGAGAGCGATGCGTTCGCGCTCGCTGTGGCCATCAACGTCATACACGGGAAGCCCTTATCGCTGGCCGACCGTATCGCGGCTACCGAACGTATGTTCGCGCTGCATCCGCACTGGTCGGACCGGGCGGTAGCCGAAGTCGTCGGCATGTCCGCGACGAAGGTTTCCGAAATTCGCCGCACGATGGCTGGAGATCTGATCCAGGTGGAGAGCCGGCTGGGGCGCGACGGGCGGGTACGGCCGCTCAATTCCGCGCACCGGCGGACGCTGGCCTGCGAGCTTATGCGGGAGGATCCGCAGGCTTCGGTCCGGCAGATCGCCATGAGGGCCGGTATCTCACCCGCGACCGTCGCGGACGTGCGCGACAGGATGCGCCGCGGCGACAGTCCTATTCCGCCGAAACTGCGCAGTGCGGGCGAGGGCGCAGACGAGCTACGGGAGCTGGTTTCGCGGCATGCCCGGAGGGTAAAGCCCGCACCAGAATTGCTGGCGGCCACGGAGGTGCTGCGCAAGGACCCTTCCATGAAGTACAGCGATGCGGGCCGCATTCTCCTGCGAATGTTCGATGCCAGCGGAATTGTGGCGAGGGACGGGCAGTCAATTGTTGCGCGCGTTCCTCCCCATTGCAAGAGAGCCGTACTCGAACTCTTGCGCGGCTACGCAGAGATATGGCTCAGCCTGGCGAAGGTGCTGCAAGAAGATGCCCCGCCGGTCGGCCGGGCGCTGTGACGACGGGAAAGTCGCGCAGAGTGACGACGGGTCGGCCCTTCCCCGATGGCGTCCGCTCAACTGCAGGCCGCGAGCAGTTGAGCGGTTCCGGACGGCCGGGGCCGCGACTCGTCGTGCTATCGTGTTGCCGTGGTCACCATCCGCAAGTCGTAGCTCGGACGCCAGGCTCGAGGTAGCCGTATGTCCGGTTGCTATTGCGGAGGGTTTCTTCGTGATCACTGTTAGCGACATCGAGGTGCGCGTCGCCGCCCGTCTGCTGATCTCCGGCGCGAGTTTCAGCGTCGGGAATGGCGACAAGATAGGCCTGGTCGGCCGCAACGGTGCCGGTAAGACGACGCTGCTCAAGATCCTCGCGGATGCGGAGGAGCCAGCCAGCGGGACGATCAACCGGATCGGCTCGGTCGCGTACCTGCCCCAGGAGTCTTTAACGGGGAACCTGGACGGCGCCGTGGCCGAGCGGATCTTGTCCGGCCGAGGCCTCGACCGGACGGTGCGCCTGCTGCGCGCGGCCGAACGGGAGATGGTAACGGCGGACTCGTCGGCCCGTAAGCGAGCGATGGACGCCTACGCCCATGCCGAGACCGGATTCCTGGCCGCCGGGGGATACGCGGCCGAGGCAGAGGCGGCCCGGGTCGCGGTCAGCCTCGGATTGCCGGAGCGGGTCCTGGAGCAGCCGCTGCGCACCCTGTCGGGGGGGCAGCGCCGCCGGGTCGAACTGGCTCGCGTGCTGTTCGCCGGCGGTCAGACCCTGCTGCTCGACGAGCCCACGAACCATCTGGACGCCGACTCGGTGATCTGGCTGCGCTCCTTCCTCGCGGACTACAAGGGCG
This sequence comes from Streptosporangiaceae bacterium, assembly GCA_030040095.1. GTDB lineage: Bacteria > Actinomycetota > Actinomycetes > Streptosporangiales > Streptosporangiaceae > JASHPR01. Next base: position 17,668 of record JASHUI010000503.1, read on the forward strand.
GCCTGATCGTGATCAGCCATGACCTCCGGCTGATCGAGCACGCCGTCAACCGGGTGTTCTACCTGGACGCCAACCGGGCTCAGCTGGATATCTACAACGTCGGCTGGGCCGACTACCTGGCGCAGCGGGACGCCGCCGACCGCCGTCGCAGACGCGAGCGGGCCAACGCCGAGCGCAAGGCACAGTCCCTGCTCGCGCAGGCGGAGAAGCAGCGGGCCAACGCGAACACGGCGATGGCGGCAAAGAACATGGCCCGGCGGGCGCACCGCATGATGGCCGCGCTGGAGCCGGAGCGGCGAGCCGACCGCGTCGCCAAAATCGTGCTGCCGCGGCCTGCTCCGAGCGGGAAGACGCCGCTCACGGCGACCTGCTTGCAGAAGACCTACGGCTCGCTCGAGGTCTTCAGCGGGGTCGACCTCGCCATCGACCGGGGCAGCCGGGTGGTCGTCCTCGGCCTCAACGGAGCGGGCAAGACGACGCTGCTGCGGATACTGGCCGGGCACGAGCGCCCGGACACCGGGGACGTGGTCGCCGGCCATGGCCTGCGGCTGGGCTACTTCGCCCAGGAGCACGAGACCCTCGTGCCCGGCCATACCGTCTTGCAGGCGATGCGGCAGGCCGCACCGGATCTGAGCGACGAGCAGGCTCGCGGCATGCTGGGGTCCTTCCTGTTCTCCGGCGATGACGCCGACAAGACGGTGGGCGTGCTCTCCGGCGGCGAGAAGACCCGGCTGGCGCTGGCCACGCTCGTGTGCTCCAGCGCCAACGTCCTGCTGCTCGACGAGCCGACCAACAACCTCGACCCGGCGTCACGGCAAGGTGTCCTGGGCGCGATCCGGTCCTATGGCGGCGCGATCGTGCTGGTCACGCACGACGAGAGCGCGGTCGAGGCGCTCCAGCCCGATCGGGTGCTGCTCCTGCCCGAGGGCGTCGAGGACCTGTGGCGGCCGGACTACGCCGACCTCGTCGCGCTGGCCTGATCGACCTGGCCCGGTCAATGCGGGACCATCGGTGCGCGGCGCGATCAGAGCTGGTGCATGACGTGCTTGATCCGGGTGTACTCCTCGAATCCGTAGCGGGACAGGTCCTTGCCGTAACCGGAGCTCTTGAAGCCGCCGTGCGGCATCTCGGTCGGGAAATGAAGGCCCGTGTTGACCCAGACGCAGCCGTAGTCGAGCAGGCGGCTCAGCCTCATCGCGCGACCGTGGTCGGTCGTCCAGACCGACGCGGCCAGCCCCTGGGGCACCGCGTTGGCAAACGATACGGCCTCTTGCTCGGCGGCGAACCGCTGCAGCGAGATGACCGGGCCGAAGACCTCGCTGTGGCTGATCTCGTCCTCCTGCGCGAGGTCCGCGACGACCGTGGGCGCGAAGAAATAGCCGACGCTGCCGGTCCGGTGCCCTCCGGTCAGCACCCGGGCGCGGGAGGGCAGGCGGCTCATGAAGCCGGTCACCCGGTCAAGCTGGCGCCGGTTGTTCAGCGGCCCGTAATACGCACCGGGGTCCGACGGCGGGCCCGGCCGGCACGCCCAGGCGGCGGAGGTGAGCCGGCTCGCGAGTTCCTCGTAGACGGCGTCGGCGGCCAGCACCCGGCTCGTCGCCGTGCAGTCCTGCCCCGCGTTGGTAAAGGCGCCGGCCACGATGGCGGTCGTCGCGGCGTCGAGGTCGGCGTCCGCGCACACGATGACGGGTGTCTTGCCGCCCAGTTCCAGCTGAACGCGCTTGAGGCCGGCGGCCGCGGTCCTGGCCACCTCGACCCCGGTCTCGGCCGATCCGGTGAGCGCGACCATGGCCGGTACGGGATGCTCCACCATCAGCCGCCCGGTCTCGTCGCCGCCGCAGACGACGTTCAGCACCCCGGGAGGCAGGAAATCCGCGGCCAGCTCGGCGAACATGACCGCCGTGACCGGCGTGGTCTGGGCCGGCTTGAGGACCACGGTGTTGCCGGCCGCGATGGCCGGAGCGCTCTTGAGCACGGCCATCAGCAGCGGGAAGTTCCACGGCAGCAGCTGCGCGCAGACACCGAGCGGTTCCCGGCGGACATAGGAGGTATGGCCCTCGACGTACTCGCCGGCCGACGACGCGTCGAGCAGCCGGGCGGCGCCGGCGAAGAACCGTAGCTGGTCTACCAGCAGCGGCACCTCGCTGGCGGCGGCTGCGTTGCCGGTGGCACGGGTCTCGGCGGCGGCGAAGTCCGCCGCGCGCTCGCTGAGCGCGCAGGCCACGGACAGCAGGCATTCCTGCCGGTGCGCTGGGGTGCGGTGCCGCCAGCTCGCGAACGCGGCGGCGGCGGCCCGCATGGCCCCGTCGACCTCGTCGGGCCCGGAGACGGGAGCCGTCCCGTACTCGGCCTCGGTGCAGGGGTCGGTCAGGACGGAGTGCGCCGTCGTGGCCGGCTCGGCCGGCTTGCCGTCGACGAAGTTGCGGAGCGCCTGGTCGGTCACGCGGACCTCCTCCTGCCCGGCCGGCCGCCGCCCGCGCCCGCTGCCTGCGCGACGCGCAGCGCCGTGAAGCCGTGGAAGCCGAGGTTGTTGTTCCAGTTCAGCGTCTGCTCGACCACGTGCAGCTCGGGCATGCGCCGGTAGAGAGTGCGCAACGCTATCCGGGTGGTCTGGCGGACCAGCGGATCGCCGAAGCACAGATGGCGCCCGGCGCCGAAGGTGAGATGGCGGTTGGGCGCGGGCCGGGTCAAGATCAGCTCATCGGCGTGGTCGAACTGTGTGTGGTCCCGGTTGGCGGAGGCCACGTACAGCAGGACGGGCTGCCCGGCGCGGATCTTGGCGGCCAGCCCGCTCTCGGTCACGTAGGTGAAGTCCTGCTGAGCAACCCGCCCCACGAACTGAACGGGGGTGCAGAACCTCAGCAGTTCCTCGACGGCTGTGCGGGCGGTTTCCTCGTCGAGCAGGAGCGTCCGCTCGTGGGCCGGCCGTTGGTCGAGCGCGTACACGCTGTTGCCGATCAGGTACCGGATCGAGGCCACCCCGGCGAACAGCAGCAGCGCGGCCTGGGCCACGACGTCCTGATGGTCGAAGCCGTGCCCGTGCACCCGCGTCGCGCCGAGTTCGTAGAGCAGTCCCCGCCGGCGCTCGGATCTGGCGACGTTCTCCGGGGAGGCCAGAAACGCGGCCAGCTCCCTGGTGCTCACCTGGGTGCGTCTGAGGTGCTCGACGGAGACCTGGGTCGAGCCGAACAGGTGGGCGATGTCATCGGTCCAGCGGGTCAGGTCGGGGTGCGCCTCGGTGGGCAGGCCCAGCACGTCGGCGATGACGATCGCCGGCAGCGGGAAGGCGAAATCTGACATCAGGTCAAACCCCGCCGGGTCGGCCTGGTCCAGCAGGTCGTCGACGAAGTCCTGGATGCGAGGCTCGAGCCACTCGTCGGTGAACGGCAGGTAGCTATGATTCGCGTTCCGCCGGTTCCTGCTGTGCTCCGCGCCGTCGTGGAAGGCCAGCCACCGCTCGAACAGGCTGATCATGTCGCCGAAATCTTCTCGCTGGCCCGGCGGCAGGAACCACAAGGGGACGGCCGCGCGGCTGTTGGACAGCCGGTCGTCCTTCATGAGCTGCAGGCAGTCCGAATAGCAAAAGAATAGCCAAGCGCCGCCGAAAATGCGCGTAGAGAGATAGGCCGGCTGCTCGGCACGCATCATCTGGTAGAAAGGGAACGGGTCAGGGATGTACTCAATCTCGTTGTGCGAGAAATCTGCCGGCGAGAGATTCTGTGTTGTCATGGCAGGCCAGGCCTCCGTGGGTAATCTTTGGAAGCGAGCGAGGCTTTGCTCTCCGGCAATTGGACGCTGCGCCGCCTTCACTAGATCAAATACCGGCCGCGAGCACAAGATATTGGCCTGTGGCATCCGCGACGCCGGGCGGCCGTTCTGGGTGGCGTTGGCCGCCGCGCCGACTCGCCGAAGGCGCGGCCTTAACCCTGGATATTGCGCAGCCCGGATAGTCCACTTGAAGTGAGGCAATGTCGGGCGACCGCGGACGGCTGCCCGGGCCGGACGGGGCTCTGGAAGGAGCACCATGATCACGCACGTCCGAAGCGTCGGGTTCGGCGTCACCGACCTTCACGAGACCGCCGAATTTTACGAGAATCGCTGGCAGCTTGAACACGTCCGCTCCGACGACGACCGGATTTACCTGGGTGCCGGGTGCATGGAAAGCCATGTGCTGAGGCTGCGGGCGGCCGCAGAGCCCAGAGTGGACGTGATATCCCTGGCCGCCGACGGGCGTGACGAGGTTGACAAGGTGGCCGAGCGCGTCGTCAGGAACCCGGAAGGGAAACTTCTGGGAGATCCCGGTTCGCGCCAGGACCTCGGCGACGGATACGCGGTGCGTTTTCTGGATTGCGATGGACGCACCGTGGAGGTTTCAGCCGATGTCACCGGCCGGATATTCAGGCCCGTGGCCGAGGCCGAGAGCCGGCCCATCGGCATCAGCCACATTGTGCTGAACACGCCCGACCTGCAAAGAGCGAGGAGGTTCTACATCTCGGTGCTGGGATTCAAGGTCTCAGACTGGGTAGAGGACATCATGTGCTTCATGCGCACCGGCCGCGCGCACCACATCATCGCCTTCACTCGTGCTCCGCATACGTCACTGAACCACGTCGCGTTCGAGGTGAGAGGCATCGATGAGTTCATGCGGGCAACCGGCTCCATGATGCGGGCCGGGTTCCCGCCGGTGTGGGGGCCGGGCCGGCACGGGGTCGGGAACAACACATTCTCCTACTTCCAGGAGCCGTACTCGAAATTCGTCCTGGAGTACACGACGGCGGCGCAGGTGATCGACGACGAGCACGGGTGGCAGCCCAAGGTGTATCCGGCGCAGGCCCAGACCGCCGACCAGTGGGGCACCGCGAATCCGCGTGACGAGCTGGTTTCCGCGGCGCTGTGCGGATGGCCGGACCCGGGGTGCTGGAGTCCGCCGCCGGTGTGACGCCGATCCGGCCGGATCGGCGCCGGCCCGGCATTGCGCGGATCAGGCCAGGCTTCGACACGAGGAGAGGCGATCACGGTGCCGGACCAGGAGCACCGAGTGGTGCTGGTGACCGGGGGATCGTCCGGAATCGGGCGGGCGGTCGTGGAGGACTTCGCCCGGCACGGGAGCCGGGTGGTGGTGCTGGACCAGCAGGTCCCGGACGCTCCGTTCCCGCCGGAAGTGCTGTTCGTCGCCGGCGACGTCGCGGTGGCGAAGGACAATCAGCGAGCGGTGGATGCCGCCCTGGGAACTCATGGCGCGCTGAACGTGTTCGTCGGCAACGCGGGCATTCATGACGGCGGGGTGGGCGTGGCCGATCTCCCAGGGGACGAGCTGGCGGTGCTCGCTCGCCGCGTCCTCGACGTCGACGTGCTCGGTTACCTGCTGGGCGCGAACGCCGCCGCGGACGCGCTGGCCCGCTGCGGCGGAGCGATGATCTTCACCCTGTCCGACGCGTCGTTCATGGTGCGCGGCAACGGGGCCGGGGTCGTGTACGCGGCGGCCAAGCACGCGGCCCTGGGCATCGTGCGTCACCTGGCCGCCAGCCTGGCGCCGCGCGTGCGCGTCAACGCGGTGGCCCCGGGAGGCGTGGTGACCGGATTGCGCGCCGCGGTCGGGGAGCGGGACGTGCGCCCGGTTTTCACCCGGCCCGCCGAGATGGGCGAGACGATCCGTGCGCTCAACCCGCTCGGCACGATGCTGACCGCGGCCCAGCTCGCGCCCCTCTACCGGTTCCTGGCCTCCGACGCGGCACTCGGCCTGACCGGCGAGGTCATCCGCCCCGACGGCGGCCTGGCGGTGCGCTAGCACGGCAGGCACCGCCCGGCGGCTCAGTCGGTGACCAGCACCTCGACAAGAAAGGGCGCGGGAGAGGCCAGGGCACGACGCAGCACGGCCGCGAGCTCGGCCGGCCGTTCCACGCGCGCGGCGGCGCAGCCCTGGGCCCGGGCGAGCAGCGTGAAGTCGAGGCCGCCCAGCACGGTGCCGGGCGGCTTGCTCATGCCGTAGCGCTCGGCGAACCGGTCCACGGTGACGTAGCCGTGGTTGTTGACGATGATCACGGTGAGCGGCAGGTCCAGCTCGGCCGCCGACCAGAGGGCCTGGATCGAGTACATGGCGGAGCCGTCCCCGATCACCGCGATCACCCTGTCCCCGGGCCGGCCGAGTGCCTGGCCCACCGCGGCCGGCAGGCCATGGCCGATGGCGCCGCTGGCGGTGGTATAGAAGCTCTCCGGCCGCTCGTTCGGCAGGTAGTCGCACATGACGGGCCGGCTGCTCGGCGCCTCCTCGACGATGACGCTGGCCGCCGGACGGACGCCGGCCAGCGTCGCCATGAGGTAGGCGACCGTGATCGTCTCAC
>JASHUI010000504.1:0-4439 GCA_030040095.1 Streptosporangiaceae bacterium
CCCGGCGGGCCGCCGCGGCCGAGTCCGCCACCAGCACCTCGTCGAATCCGCCCGCCGCGGAACTCGTCGCCGTGAGCACCAGGCTCACGCCGGCAGCACGTTGCGGTACGTGGCTGAGGGCCCGCTGACGTCGGGGGCCGGCAGCGGGCCCGGCCACCACAATGCCAGCCGTGCCTGGGACCGTCCCGAGCCATGCCAGATCTCCGCCATCGGCCCGGTCCCGCCAGCCGAGAACGAAACCCCGTCGCCGGGCACGGCAGCCGGCGCCAGCCGACCGCCGGACGGGCGCAAAGACGTGTTCACCGGCACCCAGCCCCGGCCCGTGGCCACCCGCACCGGCAGCACGTACGACTTCACCGCGATCACCCCGTCGGGCTGCGCGGTCACCAACTGGGTCGCCGTCGTCAGCGCCGACGCGACCACGGGGCGCCCGGATGCCTTCGCCTCCCGCACCGCGGTTGCGACGTCGAGCGGCGGCCGCGCGCCCCCGCCCAGCTCCGGCAGCCGCCCCTGGCCCGCGAGCGCTGATGACGGCGCTCGCCACGGCTTCCCGATCCCGACCTGCCGGCCGGCCGGAAGGCGCGGTGCCCCGCCGGCCCATGCCACGCCGCCGGGCAGGCCGATCACCGCTGCCGCGACCGCTACCAGCAGCGCCGTGACGCGCCGCAGATGGCCATCCATCATGCCGCTCCTACCTGGGATGACGATCACACCCGGTCTCGCCTTGGAAGACGAGCACACCCGGTCTCGCCGACGTCTTTTTAAATAGATGGGTGCCTGGCATTGGGCAGGCGGTCGCCGTGCTGACAAAAAGCAGTGAAAGGCCGCGCGGATAACTGGAAGCCGTCGGCCATGCGACCTCTTTCCCGGATCCAGTTTCGTGAGAGCTGCAGCTGATGCGCAAACGCTAGGCCGCGCGCCCGGTCCTGGTCGAGGCGATCTGCACGGCATTTTTAATCAGAGTTGGCCAGGGTTTTTTCCTTGACATTTCCCGACCCGGCACTCCGGCCGGACCAGGGCGCCGTTCGTCGTCCAACCGTCCGCATTGGGCAGTCGATCGCTCTCGCACGGGCGGACCTGCCCGAAAGGCCGAGACGGTGCTGGGAGGGTGGCAGCCGGATTAAGGCACTGGGGCGGGCTTCTTGGCGACCCAGTGGCGGATGGGCGGGCTGGGCAAGATAACCAGTGCCAGGATGTCGGCTGCGCCCGTCATCGGGACCCACCATCCTGGCAGGCCCGTATTGATCACTCTTGGTAGCTGGTCAACGGGACGTGGGCCAGGGCGCGGTTCGTCGTCCAACCGTCCGCATTGGGCAGTCGATCGCTCCCGCACGGGCGGGCCTGCGGCAACCCGCGCCTACGGCCGCCGAGCGGACCGCCAGCCTGCTGCTGGATGTCAGGGCAGGCACCGGGCGCCCGAGAAGATCGTTACGGCTGGATCCTGGCCAGGGCCTGGCTGAAATCGGCGATCAGGTCCTGCTGTCCCTCGATGCCGCAGCTCACCCGGACAAGGTCGGCGGTAATGCCCAGGCGCTCCCGGTCCTGCGCCCGCATCCCGGCATGGGTCGTCACGGCAGGCCGGGTGGCGAGCGTCTCCACGCCTCCGAGGCTCACCGCCGGATACGCCAGCCGCAGCCCGTCGAGCAGGCCCTGCGCGGCCGCCTCGCCGCCGCGCAGCCTAAGGCTCAGCATCCCGCCGAAGCCCGACAGCAGCTTGCTGGCGTGACCGTGGTCGGGATGCGCCGGGAGCCCGGGGTAGTGGACCTCGGTGACCCGCGGATGCCCGGCGAGGAACTGGGCCAGCGCCATGGCGTTGTCGTTGTGCGCCCGAACCCGCAGCGCGAGGGTCTTGATCCCGCGGGCGAGCAAGAACCCGGCGTGCGGGTCCAGGGCGCCCCCGTAATGGTTCAGCGTCCGCCGCACCCGGCCGACCAGGTCCGCGCTGCCCATAACGGCTCCGGCGGTCAGGTCGGAGTGGCCGCCCAGGTACTTCGTGGCGCTGTGCACGCACAAGTCGAACCCGGCCGACAGCGGCCGGAAGTTTACCGGCGTCGCGAAGGTGTTGTCGATCACCGTGACCAGGCCCTCCTGGCGCGCGAAGGCCGCGACCTGATCCAGCAGCCCGACCCGTATCAGGGGATTGCTGATCGTCTCCACCAGGAACACCTTTGTCTGCGGCGTGCGCGCCGCCGCCCAGGTCTCCGGGCGGTGCACGTCCACGAAGCTGCAGCGCCAGCCGAGGTCCTCGGCGTGACCGGTGAGGAAGTCGTGGGTGCCGCCGTACAGGCAGTCGCTTGCGAGCAGGTGATCTCCCGCGCGCAGGCTGGTGAGCAGGGCCGCGGTCATCGCCGCCATGCCGGAGGCGGTCGCGACGGCGGCCTGCGCCCCCTCCAGGGCGGCCAGCTTGTCGTGCAGATACCGCTGTGACGGCGTCGAGCTCAGCCGGATGTAAGGGATGTCGTGATAATCGGTGCCGGGGTCGACCGAGTACACCGTGCTCTGGTAGATCGGGAAAACCACTGAGCCCTCGGGCCCCGGCCAGCGCTCGCCGCCATGGACCGCGAGCGTCTCCATTGACTGGCTTTCAGCGTCCATACAGACCTCCTCCCGCTGAACCATCAGTAACTCGAACCGGGAGCTTCACGCAAGCCGCGGTCCGGTTACCTGACGAGACCAGCCGTCGTGGCCCAGCGGCCCGCGTGCCTGGCGATCGCGACCGGGTAGTCAAAGCAGGCGCTGACCTGCCCGGTGGTGAGGACGTCCGCGGCCGGGCCCGCGGCCAGCGCCCGGCCGCCGCGCAACAGCAGCGCGTGGGTGGTGCTGACCGGCAGCTCCTCCAGGTGGTGCGTGACCAGCACCGAGGCCAGGCCCGGACGGTGCTCGCGCAGGTCGTCGATGCTGGCCAGCAGCCGCTCGCGGCCCGCCACGTCCAGCCCGGCCGCCGGCTCGTCCATCAGCAGCAGCCGGGGCTCGGGCATCAGCGCCCGCGCGATCAACGTCCGGCCGCGCTCGCCCTGGGACAGGGTGTGCCACCGCGCGCCCGCCAGCGGGCCCAGGCCCATCAGCGCGATCAGCGCCGCGGCCCGGGACAGCTCGGCCGGGCCGGGCGCGAAGCGGGGCACGATCTCGAGGGTGCCCGTCACGCCGGTGAGCACCACGTCGCGCACGGTCCGCCCCGGCTCCACCCGGTGGTGCGGGCTGACGTGACCGATCCAGGGACGCAGGCCGAACACGTTGACCCGGCCCAGCCGGTGCCCGAGGATCTCCATCCGGCCCCGGGTCGGGTGGGCGTAGGTGGCCATGATCCGCAGCAGCGTGCTCTTGCCCGCCCCGTTGGGCCCCAGCAGCGCCCAGTGCTCCCCGGCCCGCACGGTCACGCTCACCTGGTCGAGCAGCGTGCGCTCGCCGCGGACCAGGTCGACGTCCTCGGCGCGCAGCACGACGTCGGGATCGGCGGGGGGAATCGGCACGGCCATGCGCTCGACCGTACGCGATGTGGTGAACTGGCATCCGTGCCGCCGCCGGATCCTCCGCCCCTGCTGTCGCTGACCGGGGTCAGCCGGAGCTACGGCCAGCGCCTCGCGCTGCGCCCGCTCGACCTGGCCCTGGCCGCCGGGCGTTGTGTCGCGGTCATGGGCGCGAACGGCTCGGGCAAGTCGACCCTGCTGCGCATAGCCGCCGGCCGGGACGCGCCGAGCACCGGGCGGGTGGTCTACGCCGGTCGGGCGCTGAGCCAGGACGACCTGGTGGTGCGCACCGAGATCGCGGTCGTCGGCGACATGGTCAGCGCGTACCCGGATCTCACCGTCCGCGAGCACCTGCAGTTGGTCGCGGTGGCGCACGGGGCCGGCCGCGACCGCGACGAGCTGGTCGACGGGGCGCTGGAGGAGTGCCGCCTGGCCGATCACGGCGGCGCGCTGCCCGGCTCGCTGTCCAGCGGCCAGCTGCAGGCCCTGCACCTGGCCACGATGCTGGTCCGGCCGCGCCGGCTCATGGTTCTCGACGAGCCGGAGCAGCGGCTCGACCCCGCGCGCCGGCGCTGGCTCGGCGAACTGCTCCGCGCCGAGAAGCGGGCCGGGGCGGCGGTGCTGATGGCCACCCACCACGTCGAGCTGGCCGCGACCGCGGCCGACCATGTCCTGGTGCTCAGCGACGGCGCGCTCGTCGGGGAGGGCGCACCGGACGTGGCCCTGGCGGCTCTGGGATGACCGTCACCCGCGAAGGCATTGCCGTACCGGACAGCACCGGGCCGACGATCGCGCTGCTGCGGGAGCTGCGCCGGGGCCGGGGCCGGCGGCGAGCGGCCAGCGCGGCCTACTGGGTATACCTGATCGGGCTGGTGGTGGCGTTCTACGGCGGCACCGAGATCGCGTCGGCGTTCCATGCCCTGCGGCACCCGCCGCCGCCCACGGCGCTGACGCCGCGGGTGCTGCACGCCG
>JASHUI010000505.1:0-3638 GCA_030040095.1 Streptosporangiaceae bacterium
CCGATCGACGGATCCGGCGTGAAGGAGGGGATCTGACGAGCCTTCGCAAAATTGAACGAGACGTCTGTCACCAGATCGCGGATCACCGGGAAGGTCCGCAGCGGGGTAACGGTGATCGTCTCACCCGGCTCGAACGTCGACATCCGGGTCATGCAGGCCAGCCGCGGGCGGCCGTTGATCTCCATCGAGCAGGAACCGCACTTGCCCGCCTTGCAGTTCCAGCGGATGGCCAGGTCGCCCGTCTGGGTGGCCTGCAGCCGGTGCAGGATGTCGAGGAGCACCTCGCCCTCGTTGGCCTCGACCTGGTAGTCGGTCAGCCGTCCCTGCCCGGCGTCGCCTCGCCAGACCTTGAGCGCCACCTTCTCGCCCATCAGCTCGTCTCCTCGCCCGTCGCCGGAGGAAGCTCCGCGTCGGTGTAGTACTTCTTCAGCTCCGCCGGGTCGAACAGGGCCAGCAGGTCGGCGCGCATCGGGGCCATCGGCTGCCGCCGGAGCGCCACCCGGTCGCCGTCCAAGGCGGCGATCACGTTGACCTTGCGCCATTCGGGCGACATCTCCGGGAAGTCGTCGCGGGTGTGCCCGCCCCGGCTTTCCTGCCGCTCCAGCGCGGCCTGCGCCACGCAGTCCGCGATCAGCATGATGTTGCGCAGGTCCAGGGCCAGGTGCCAGCCGGGGTTGTAGGCCGGGCCGCCCTCGGCGCTGACGTTGGCCGCCCGGGTGCGCAGCTTCTCGAGTTCGGCGAGCGCCTGCTTGATCTCCTCTTCCTTGCGGATGATGCCAACCAGGTCGCTCATGGTCTGCTGGACCTCGGCGTGCAGCGTGTACGGGTTCTCCCCGCCGGAGCGCTCCAGCGGGGCGAGCGCCTCGGCCCGCGCCGCGGCGAGGTCCGCGTCGCTCGCGCTCGGCCGGGCGTCGCCCAGCGAGCCCAGGTACTCCACCGCGCCCATGCCCGCCCGGCGGCCGAACACCAGCAGGTCGGACAGGGAGTTGCCGCCCAGCCGGTTGGAGCCGTGCATCCCGCCGGAGACCTCGCCGGCCGCGAACAGCCCGGGCACGATCGACGCGGCGGTGTCCGGGTCGACCTCCACGCCGCCCATCACGTAGTGCTGTGCCGGGCCGACCTCCATCGGCTCCTTGGTGATGTCGACGTCGGCCAGCTCCTTGAACTGGTGGTACATCGAGGGAAGCCGCCGCAGGATCTCCTCCGGGGACCGCCGGGAGGCGATGTCGAGGAACACCCCGCCGTGCGGCGACCCGCGGCCCGCCCTGATCTCGGCCAGGTTGGCCCGGGCGACCTCGTCCCTGGGCAGCAGCTCCGGCGGGCGCCGGTTGTGGTCCGGGTCGGAGTACCAGCGGTCGGCCTCCTCCTCGGTCTCCGCGTACTGGGCCCGGAACACGTCCGGCACGTAGTTGAACATGTACCGCTTGCCCTCGGAGTTGCGCAGCACGCCGCCGTCGCCGCGGACCGACTCGGTGACCAGCAGCCCGCGCACCGAGATCGGCCACACCATGTGGGTGGGGTGGAACTGCACGAACTCCATATTCAGCAGCGTGGCCCCGGCCAGCAGCGCGAGCGCGTGCCCGTCGCCGGTGTACTCCCAGGAGTTGGAGCTGTACTTGAAGGTCTTCCCGATCCCGCCGGTGGCCAGGATCACCGCGGGCGCCTCGAACAGGACGAACTGCCCGGTCTCCCTGAGGTAGCCGAGCGCGCCCGCGATCCGCTCGCCGTCCTTTATCAGCTCGATGACCGTGGTCTCGGCGAAAACCTTGATCATCGCTTCCGGGTCGCCGTGGGTCCGGGCGTCCTCCTGCTGCAGCGCGACCACCCGCTGCTGCAGGGTCCTGATCATCTCCAGGCCGGTCCGGTCGCCCACGTGGGCCAGCCGGGCGTACTGGTGCCCGCCGAAGTTCCGCTGGCTGATCCTGCCGTCCTTGGTGCGGTCGAACAGCGCGCCCCACGCCTCCAGCTCGTAGACCCGGTCCGGGGCCTCCTTGGCGTGCAGCTCGGCCATCCGCCAGTTGTTCAGGAACTTGCCCCCGCGCATGGTGTCGCGGAAGTGGACCTGCCAGTTGTCGTTCGGGTTGGAGTTGCCCATCGCGGCGGCGCAGCCGCCCTCGGCCATGACCGTGTGCGCCTTGCCGAACAGCGACTTGGAGATGATCGCGGTCCTCTTGCCCGCCTGCCGGGCCTCGATGGCCGCGCGTAGCCCCGAGCCGCCCGCGCCGACGACTACGACGTCGTAGGGGAGTCGCTGGATGTCAGTCATTGCCCTGCCTGCCTCAGTTGAAGAACCTCGGGTCGCTGAACACCCCGGCGGAGACGAGCCAGATGTAGAGGTCCGTCAGCATCAGCGTGCCGAGCGTGATCCAGGCGAACTGCATGTGACGCGCGTTCAGCCACGAAACCTTCGTCCAGGCCCAGTACCTGACCGGGTGGCGGGAGAAGTTGTTCAGCCGCCCGGCGGTGATGTGCCGGCACGAATGGCAGCCCAGCGCGTAGCACCACAGCAGGATCACGTTGGCCAGCATGATCAGCGAGCCGAGGCCGAACCCGAAGTTCCCGTCCGGCCCGCGGAACGCCTGCGCCACGTCGTAGGTGAGCAGGATTCCGACGAGCACGGCCGCGTAGAAGAAGTAGCGGTGCAGGTTCTGCCCGATCAGCGGGACCCTGGTCTCGCCGGAGTAGGCCGGGTGCGGCTCGCGCACGGCGCACGCCGCGGGGGCCCGCCAGAACGCCCGGTAGTACGCCCGCCGGTAGTAGTAGCAGGTAAACCGGAAGCCGAGCACGAACACGAGCGACACGAACGCGTACGGGATGATCGGCGGCACCGCCGGGATCCACCGGCCCAGGGTGCTCGACCCTGGCACGCACTCGCCGCTGACGCACGGCGAGTAGAACGGGGTGAGGTAGTGATACTTGGGCACCCAGTACCAGTTGCCGATGAACACGTGCACGGTGGCGTAGATGACCCAGATCGCGAGCAGCACCGCGGTCAGCCTCGGGGCGCGCCGCCAGTCATCCCTGCGCAGCGTGCCTTCCGAGATCTGCGCCCTGGTCTTGGCCGGCGCCACCGAGCCTGTAGTCATGGACGTCTCCGCACTGGGACTTAAACTCCGATCGCTCCGCGTCCCGCGCGACCTCGAGCCAGCGCGCCCGCGTTGCCGTGAGAACCCTATTCCACTGAATACCACTTCCGCGCCAGGGAGCGTGTCTTCCGGCGTGTGACTCTCACTACATCAGATAGGTCCGTGGCATCAGGCCGGCGGGTCGGCCGCCCCGCGCAGTACCCCGCGGGCCGCGCACAGCTCGCGCACGTGGTCAAGCGGCACGGCGCGGCGTACGTGCCCCCCGAAACCGGTCATGGTCTCGGCCATGAACAGCGAGTTGAGAATGGCTTCCTCTGCGGCGTCTATTGCCGCGACGAACAGCAGGTCCAGTGCGGAATCGGGTACCGGCGCCGCGCCGGAGGGCGCGGTTGAAAAGGCCAGCGCGTAGTCGCCGCTGCGCCCCGAGAAGTCCGATCCCGTCCGGGCCATGCCGACGATCGAGCGCCGGGCCAGCCGGGTGAGGCGCCGTGAGTCCAGCGGCGCGTCGGTGGCCAGCACGATCACGCACGAGTTGCCGGGACCGGCGCCGGC
>JASHUI010000506.1:0-8338 GCA_030040095.1 Streptosporangiaceae bacterium
CCCGGTGATCTCTGCTACGTCATCTACACGTCCGGATCGACCGGGCAGCCAAAGGGCGTGATGCAGGAACATGGCTGCCTGGCGAACCTGGTGCGCTGGCTGCGCGCGGACTCGGTGTGCGGTCCCGGCTCGGCCACCGCGCAGTTCGCGCCGATCTCGTTCGACGTGTCCTTCGAGGAGATCTTCTGCACGCTGGCCTCCGGCGGGACCCTCGTGTGCCTCAGCGAAGCGGACCGGGCCGACGCCCAGGGGCTATGGGAGTTCCTGCGCAGGGAACAGATCGCCAGGTTGTTCCTCCCCTTCGTGGCCCTCGAGACCCTGGCGTTGTTCGGTCAGACGGCCGAGGTGCCGGACGCGCTGCGCGAAGTGATCAACGCTGGCGAGCAGCTCAAGTCCTCCGCGCCGATCCGGGCCATGTTCGCCAGGATTCCGGGCTGCCGGCTGATCAACCACTACGGGCCCACCGAGACCCACCTGGCGACGGCCTATCGCCTCGGCGCCGATCCCGCCGACTGGCCGGCCCTGCCGCCGATCGGCGCCGCCATCGCCGGGATCCAGCTCGCCGTGCTGGACGAAGACCGCAAGCCGGTGCCGCGCGGCGTGCCCGGCCAGCTGTGGATCGGCGGCCCATCGGTCGCCCGGGGGTACTGGCGGCGCCCCGAGCTCACCGCGGAGCGGTTCGTGCGCGAGGGCGACACCCGGTGGTACGCCACCGGCGACCTGGTCCGGGAGGGTGAGGACGGTTTCGATTACCTGGGCCGGATCGACGACCAGATCAAGGTGCGGGGCATGCGCATCGAGCCGGGAGAGGTCGAGGCCGCGCTGATGTCCCACCCGGCGATCCGCGCGGCTGCCGTCGTCGCGTTCGGGGCCAGCGCGTCGACCAAGATGCTCGTCGCGTTCGTGGTCACCGAGGAGGACCGCGTCACTGCCGCGGCGCTGAGCGGCTACCTGGCCCAGCGGATCCCGCCGATGATGGTGCCGACCCGGTTCGAGCGCGTGTCACGGCTGCCCCTCACGCCGAGCGGCAAGGTGGACCGCCGCGCGCTGCGAGCCGGGCTGGCCGCGGCCGGCACGTCCCCCGGGACCATGATCCGCGGGACCTGACCTGGGTACCGGCCAGCCCAGGGACGCGGGCGCGGTGAAGCGGCCAACGGCCGGCACCGCTCACAGCCGCAGTTCCCGCAGCAGCGCGCTCCTGGCCATCAGGTCGGCGGGCGCACCGCGATCCAGCACGCGCCCGTTGTCCAGCAGTATCACCTGGTCGGCGCGGGCCAGCAGGGACGCGCGGTTCGAGCTGACCACGCAGGTCAGGGTCCTGCCGGAGAACAGCAGGTCCGCCAGTGCCCGCTCGGTCGCCCTGTCCACCGCGCTGGCCAGGTCGTCGATCACCAGCAGTTCGGGCGACCGGACCAGGGCGCGCGCGATCGCGGTGCGCTGAGCCTGGCCCCCCGACAGTTTGACACCGCGTGGCCCGACACGGGTGTCCAGCCCGGCGGCCATGTCCCGGACGTCGCCGTCAAGGGCGGCGCCGGTCACCGCGTGGACGACCAGGTCGTCGGTCAGCGGCGCTCCCAGGGTGATGTTCTCGCGGAGCGTGTCGCTGAACAAATGCGGGACCTGAGGCACGTAGGCCACCCGCGGCGGCGTCATCGTCAGGCCGGGGTCCTCGAGTTCCTGGCCGTTCCAGTAAATCGTGCCCGACTGCGGCACGAGCAGGCCCAGCAGGCAGCGCAGCAAGGTGGTCTTGCCCGCGCCGACCCGGCCCGCGATGACCGTCAGGGTCCCCGCGGGGATCGTCACGTCCACGTCGGTGATGCCGTCCGTGCTCATGGGGTAGCGGTAGCTGAGGCCGCGTGCGCGCAACTCGCGCAGCGGGCCACGGTCGGCGGTGTCGCGGCGCGGCGCATGCTGCGTGGCAAGGGTGCCGGGGTCGTCGCTGCGGGCGATGTCGGCGAGCCGCCGCATGGCCACGCCAGCCTGGCGGGAGGTGACGATGAAGGCGCCGAGCGTCACCGGCAGCCGGGTGACGAAGAACAGGTAGTAGTCGAAGAGCGCGAAGTCCCCGACCGTGAATGTGCGGTTCAGGATGGCCCGCGCGGCCAGCAGCAGGATGAGCCCGACGCCGAGGTCGACCGAATTGTAGAAGACGGAGGTCAGGAGCTGGCCGAAGGTCGCGTCCCGCACGCTGGCCGTGCGCCGGGCATCGTTGATCGCCCGGACCTGGCCCAGGACGTGCCGCTCGGCGCCGGCGTTCTTGATGATTTCCGCCGAGCGGAACATCGAGCCGAGGAACGCGGTCAGCCGGGCGGTCTGGTTCCGGCTGGCCAGGCGATAGCGGTGAACCTTGTTCTGCGCGATCATGGCCAGCGCTATGACCAGTAGCAGCGGCGCGACCACGATGAGCGTCAGAATGGCGCTGATCCGCGCCATGTACACCACCGCGATCACCGAGAACACGAACGTGCCGAGCAACGTGACCGGGGCGGTGGTGAACGTCGCCATGTCCTGGGCGTCGTCGCGGAACCGGTTGAGCGTCTGCTCCGGCGAGTCCGACAACGCGGCCGCGCCCGGCCGGCGCAGCACCGCGGCCAGCATGTTCCGCTGGATGATCGCGTTGCTGGCGTACTGCACGGTTATCTCGGAAAAGGCGGAGCCGAGGCTCGCGGTCAGCCGGGCCAGCTCGAGGCTCACCATCAGCGCGATGAGGGTCCAGACGTTGAGGCCCGCGGGATGACGGCTGGCCAGGTTGTTGAAGATCGCCTGCTCGAGCAGGCCGGGGACCAGGCGGCCGACCAGGAAGATCAGCGAGCAGACCAGGAACGCGGCGAACGGCCGCGGATGACGCCTGATCAGCTGCCAGCTCAGCGCCCAGACGCTCATCCCGTCGGCTCCCGCGCGGGCAGGTAGGCGGAGGCGTCCGCGGCCAGCACCTGGCGGGGGCCGTAGTCGAGCACCTGCCCGTCGTCCATCACCAGGACATCGTCGGCCCGCTCGAGCGTGCGCGGGCGATGGGCGATCACGATGGCCGTGCGGTTGCGCAACAGGTGCGCGATGGCACCGTCGATCCGGGCCTCGGTGGCCGAGTCGAGCCGCGACGATATCTCGTCCAAGATCACCAGGCCAGGGTCGTGCAGGAAGACCCGGCAGGCGGCCAGGAGCTGCGACTGGCCAGCGGACATGCCGTCGCTGGCGCCGTCGAGGACGGTGTCGAGCCCGTCCGGGAGGCTGGCCAGCCAGTCGGCCAGCGCGAACCGGTCAATGGCGTCGAGCACGGAGCTGTCCGGGATCTGGCCGTCGTACAGCGTCAGGTTGTCGCGCACCGAGCCCGGAAAGAGCTGGACCTCCTGAGGAACGATGCCGATCCGCTCGCGAAGCTGGGCCGACGTCGTATCGCGCAGGTCCACGCCGCCGATCCGTACCCGGCCAAGGGAGGGGTCGTACATGCGGGCGGCCAGCCGCCCCAGGGTGGTCTTGCCGCTGCCGGTCCTGCCGACGATGCCCAGCACATGGCCAGCGGCCAGGGTGAACGATACGCCCCGGAGCACGGCAGCGTTGTCGTAGGCGAAGCTCACGTCCTCGAACTCGACCGCCACCGGCCCGGCGGGCACGCTCAGCCCGCGGCCGTCGGTCACCTGGCGCTCGGTGCTGAAGAGGGCGATGATCCGGGCGAGGCTGGCTCGCGCCAGCTGCAGATCCTGCACCTGGGTGCGCACCGTATTCAGGGGCGCGTAGATGGCGTTCGCGTAGGACACCACCAGGTACGTGGTGCCGAGCGTCACGTCGTGCCGGTGGTAGAGGTAGGCGGCCAAGGCCAGGGCGCTCCCGTACCCGATCAGGTACAGCCCGTGCAGGGTGA
Organism: Streptosporangiaceae bacterium; assembly: GCA_030040095.1. Lineage (GTDB taxonomy): Bacteria > Actinomycetota > Actinomycetes > Streptosporangiales > Streptosporangiaceae > JASHPR01. The sequence continues at coordinate 3,860 of JASHUI010000506.1, forward strand.
CGAAGATGATGGCCTCGCGCAGCCGGGCGGTTCGCTGCCGCCGCAGGACCTCCTGGCCGTGACCGGCCATCCGCTCGAGCACCGCCTGCTCGGCGCCGGCGCTGCGGATGTCCTCGATGCCGCGCAGTCGCTCCTCGAGGAAGCCGAACAGGCTGGCCGAGGCCCCGCGTACCCGGTCATAGGCGCCGACCGCGAAGCTCCGCAGCCGCATGAGCGCCGCTATGGCCGCCACTCCGTAGGCCGCCAGGACCAATCCGATCTGCCACGATATGACAAATAGCGCGACGAACACGCCGGAGATGACCAGGAAATTGACCAGCAGCACCAGAAACGCGCTGGACAGGAAATTCGACAGGGCGAAGATATCGCCGTCGACGCGCTCTATGAGTTCACCCGGGGCGTGATCCCGGTGGAACGCGTAGTCCAGGTCCAGGCAGTGCGCGGCCAGGTCGGTCCGCATCTCGTTGGTCATGGACCAGGCCGCGCTCTGCTCGACGGCGGTCGCGGCGATCAGCGTGGCCTGCTGCACGATGGCGAGGATCAGGTAGGTCACCGCGATGAGCGAGAGGACCTTCACGGTGGTCGTCCCGTACGCGTCGTCGATGTATTCCATGATCAGCAGCGGCGTGACGACCTGCATCGCCGCGGACGTCAGGAGCAAGGCCGCCAGGGTGAGCAGGCGGCCGCGGTAGGGCTTGGCATAACGCAACAGGAGCCCGGCGCCGCCCGGCCGCCGCCGGGCGCGGCCCTGGTGCGTGCCGTCATGACGGACCGTCTGAGCACTCAAGCGATCGCCTCGTGTCCCCGCAAAAGCCGCCAGCGCAGCGACGCACGGCCAGGCGCCCATGATATGGGCATCTCGCTCATCAGCTGATCAGCGCCGCTCGGTCAATCTTGCCGTTGGGCAGGGTCGGAAGTCGTTCCAGCCAACGGAAATGGCTCGGGACCATGTGGATCGGCAGCGTCTGGCGCACGTGGTCCCGCACGGTGTCGGTATCGCGAGACCGATCCGACCGGGCGACGAGGTAGGCGACCAGCACGGCGTCCTCGCCCCCCCGGCCGCCCTCGACCACGGCCGCCGCGGCCCGCACAATCGGACAGCCGGCCAGCGCCGCGTCCACCTCCTCGAGTTCGACCCGGAAGCCGCGGACCTTCACCTGGTGGTCGCTCCGGCCGTGGAACTCCATCTCGTCCGCCGCGACGCTCACCAGGTCGCCGGTCCGGTACACCCGCGCCCCCGGTACCTGCGCGCACGGGTCGGGAACGAAACGCTCGGCGGTCATCCGCGGCCGGCCCAGATAGCCGCGGGCGACCCCGGCCCCGCCGAGCAGCAATTCCCCCCGTGCTCCGGGCCGCGCCGGCCCGGCCGAGCCGTCCTCACCGAGCACCCGCGCGAAGCCGCCGGGAAGCAGGCGGCCGATGGTCACCTTCCGCCCGGCGGACAGCTCCGCCCATGACGAGACCGTGGTGTCTTCCGACGGACCGTAGATATTCACCACCCGGGTCACCGATGGCACCCGGTAGAGGCTTTCCACCAGGCCCTCGTCGACGGCCTCGCCGCCCAGGGTCACGGTCTCGGTGGCCGGGGGCAGTCCGCCGACGTTGACGATCTCGCGCATGGCCGACGGCACCGTGCTCACCATGCGGATGTCCGCCTCCGACCACGCGGCGGCGAGCACGTTGTCGACGAGCACAATCCGGCCGCCCCAGCTGAGCGTCCCGAAAATCTCGAACGTCGAGACGTCGAAGCAGACCGAGGTCGAGGCGAGCGTCCCGCCCAGCTCCCGGTCCGAGAACGTGTCGCGCACCCAGCGCAGGAAGACCGAGAGGCCGCCGTGATCGATGGCCACCCCCTTCGGCACCCCGGTCGATCCCGACGTATAGATGATGTGGGACAGCTGGCGCGGATGAAGGACCCCGGGGCACTTGGCGGGCCTGGCCGGCGCGCTGCCGATCTTGTCGGCGACCAGGACCTCGCCCGGACCGGGCGCGGTCGCCGCGTGAGCGGCGTCGGTCACCACGGCCGCGATGCGGGCGTCGGCGGCCATCAGCTCCAGCCGCTTCGACGGATAGGCCGGATCCATCGGAACGCTGCAGTAGCCCGCCCGGCAGATCGCGAACATCGTCGCGACAAGATCAGGAATACGGGGCAGGTAGATTCCGACCCGGGTCTCGCGCGGCAGGCCGAGGATGCCCAGCGCGTCGGCGATCGCCTCGGCCCGCTCGTCCAGTTCCCGGTAGCTGATGTCCCGGCCGGCGTGCGTGATGGCGACCGCGCCCGGCCTTCGCCGTACCTGCTGGTCGAACCCCGTGTGCACCGCCGACGACGAAACCGGCCTCATGGCGCCATAGTGCCTGGGGTGGGCTGCGCGAACCAGGTTCCGCCCTCCTCCTCATCCTCGTCTTCGTTCTGCTGCCGGAGCCAGTCGCCCATCTTTCTGGCCGTGCTCAAATCGGCGAAGTCCTCCAGCAGCGGCGTCACCGCGAAATGCCGCCGCAGCTCGGCGAGCACCCGGAACGCGATCAGCGAATGGCCGCCGTGCTCGAAGAAGTTGTCGTCCGGGCCCAGTTCCTCCTCGCGAAGCTGACGCCGGAACACCGCGAGGATGACGTCAGCAGGGGCGGGGCTCACGGCCGGGCCACCCCGGCCTCCGGTGAGATCCATACCGCCCGGCTGTAGACGGAGACCCGGCCCGCGCACACGGCGAAGGCCCTCAGATAGTGCCGGTCGGCCAGGTCGAACGCGGCGGAGATCTCGGCGTCGAGGTCGACGTACGTGACGCTCCCGGCCGTTACGGCGAACGGCTCGATGCGGCGCAGGGAGCCGCCGTGCCGCTCCTCGTTGAGCAGGGCGTAGCCGAGCCATCCCGCTGCCGCGTGGTCGCCGCGGCCGGTGATCTCGGCCCGCTGCCGGAGCACCTGTCCGCGCCGGGCGTGGACCGGCCCGGTCAGCCGGACCTCGACCGCGTTGGCCATATCCCGGTCGATCAGCTCAGAGCAGGCATGACAGGACACCACCTGCCGCCGCATGGTCGTCGCGATGATGTGCTGCCAGGAGTTGATCTCCGCCGCAAGGCCGCACTGCGGGCAGGCGGCGAAACCCGCGTTCTCGCGCCGGCTGTGCCGGAAGTACCGCTCGGTCAGGTGCAGCCGGGTCTTGGCCGTCGCCTCGATCAGCTGAGTGACGATCTCGTGGTCCAGGGCGCCCGCGACCTGCCATGCGGCCTCGAGCCGGGGCGTGAGCTCCTCCGCCGCGGGCACCTTGTCGGCGCTGCCTTCGTAGCACTCCAGGACATGGCGTCTCAGCTCGGCCTGCGGCGCTTGCTTGAGCCGGACGCCCAGGCACCAGATGTCGCCATAGGCCGCGGCGGTCTGCGCCAGCCGGACGATGGACGACCCGATGCCGGTCTGCCTGAAGGCCAGCTCCGCCTGGACCCGGTCCGGCCGCGGCGGCGAGGGCGCGACGAACATCTCGTCGTCGGCCACCCGCACCGCGACGACCGGCCCGTCGATGGTGACCTGGCCGAACTGCCCGGCGGGCAGCCGGACCCGCACGCCGCAGGCGGGGACCTCGATCCGGCCGCCGGACGCGGCCGGCAGCACCGGCCCGGCCGTATCCGGGAACGGGTGCATGCCTGCGTCGCCCAGCAGCGTGAAGAACCCGACGGACCGGCCCGAGCGAGCGACCGCCTCATTGACGAGCGCGACCGCCGCTGCGAGCGACGCGCCCGCGCGCACGGCGGCGCAGAAGACGTCCGACAGCCTCGGCAGCCCGTCGCGGGTCCACGGGCTGCAGACGATGCCCAGCGGGTCACCCTCCAGCAGCGAGAGCACCATGGTGGTGGAGCTGTCGAACTGGCTGCTTCCCGTCTTCATCGCCCCGCAGCTGTCCAGGAACACCAGCGCGGCAGGCACTCGGGCGGCCGGAAACAGCCGGCCGGACGTCCAGTGATCGCGAAAGCACCCCTCCTCCCACTGGCACGATGTCCGGCCCATGAAACCGGCGTCCGGATCGATCGCCGGCGACGGCTGGCCCAGCGCGCGCCCGCAAATCACCGCGTCGTCGAGATGCATCAGGCATTCCCGGCCGTGAGTGGTCATGCCGAGCATGCTGACTCCGTCGCCGACCTGAGCCAGGAACTCCTCCAGCGACGTCGGGTTGGTTTCGCCGGGCGCGGTGAACACGGTATCCACGGACACGGTGCGGTCCGCCGACGCGCCGACGCCGAGGACCGACTTGGCCACGAGCGCGGAGAGCGTGCCAAGATCTCGGGCGGTGAGCAGGCCCACCATGCGAACCCCCGACATGCGCGCCAGGAAGTCGTCGCTGACCAGCGCGGACGTCGTCACCAGGGTGACCGGTTCCTGGCCGGTCCACTCGTGCAGGCGTGAGCTGCGGGAGAATTCGGCCAGCCGTCGTCCGGTGCGCGCCGCGAGCAGCCGGGCCAGCGGGGCGGCCTCGTCCGCGGCGACGTAGGC
>JASHUI010000507.1:0-4750 GCA_030040095.1 Streptosporangiaceae bacterium
ACGACGTCCCCTGGGCGGCGGAGCTCGACGACCAGGTCGGCCAGGGCGTCCAGGGCGCCCTGGCCCGCCACGACCCGGCCCAGGCCGAGCGGGCGCAGCCGGTCGCCGGCCAGCGCGCGGCGCAGCGCGTCCAGGTCGGTCCAGTCCGGTTCGCCGGGTGTCAAGCCAGCGCTCCCTCGACGCCGTCGTACAGGGCCCGGTACTGCGCGTAGCGCTCCTCGTAGACCGGTCGCGTCCGCTCGTCCGGCTCGTAGCAGCGCGCCGACGGCGTCACCGTCCGGGCCACCGCGTCGGCCGCGTCGCCGAACGTTCCGGCGGCCAGGCCGGCCAGTATGGCGGCGCCCAGGGCGGTCGGCTCCCCGGCCCGTACCGGGCGCACGGTCCGGCCGGTCACGTCGGCCTTGATCTGCAGCCACAGCTCGCTGCGGGCCCCGCCGCCGACAACGGCGATCTCGTCGCCGGCCAGGCCGAGCGCGTCCAGCCGCCCGAGCACGTCGCGCAGCGCGAACGAGCAGCCCTCGACCACGGCCCTGGCCAGGTGACCGCGCCCGTGGTTCATGGACAGCCCGGCGAACGTGCCGCGCATCCGGTCGTTCCACCGCGGCACGGTCGCGCCGGACAGCGCGGGCACGAACAGCACCCCGTCGGCGCCGGCCGGCGCCCGGGCGGCCAGGTCGAACAGCGCGGCCTGGTCGACGCCGAGCACGGACCCGGCGCACCACAGCGTGCAGCCGCCGGACACGAAGCCCGGGTTCTCCACCAGCAGCAGCCCGGTGATCGCGTGGGCATGGGTCTCCACCACGTGCTCGGCGTCGAAGACCGGTACCGGCGAGGTGACCGCCACCGGCTCGGCGGTCCCGGTCACGTCCGCGACCAGCCCGGGCACGATCGCCCCGGCCCCGACGCAGGCGGCGTGCTCGTCCCCGGTCCCGACCACCACGACCGCGTCCCGGCTGAGCCCGAGATCGTCCGCGGCCTCGGCGGTCAGCGGGCCCACGGCCTGCGCCGACGGGCGGATCTCGGCCAGCAGCGCGGGGTCCAGGTCCGCCGCGGCCAGCATCCCGTCGTCCCAGGCGCCGGTGCGCACGTCGTAGAGCAGCGTGGACGAGGCGTTCGCGTGGTCCTGGGCCAGGGCGCCGGTGAGCCAGCCGAGCATGTACCCGCCGACCGGCGGGAAGCACCGGGCCTGCCGGAAGACGGCCGGCTCGTGCTCGCGCAGCCACATCAGCTTGGGCGCGATGTGCGAGGCGTCGGCGTTCAGGCCGGTGGTGGCGAAGATCCGGTCCGGCCCGAGCTCGCGGGACAGCGCGGCCGCCTCGCGGACGGCCCGGCGGTCCAGCCAGATCAGGCCGGTCCGCAGCGGACGCAGCTGGCCGTCGACCGGGACCACGCCGTCCACCTGTGAGGCCAGTCCGAGGTGGGTCACCTGGGACGCCGCCACGCCGGACCGGGTGAGCAACTGCCGGACCGCGACGGTCAGGCCGGTCTGCCAGTCGGCGGGATCCTGCTCGGCCCACCCGCTCGCCGGGTGCAGCATCGCGCAGGCCTGCCCGGCCTCGGCAACGGTCCGGCCCTCGGGGTCGAGCAGGACCGCCTTCACGCTCTGGGAGCCGATGTCGGCGCCGATCAGGTACCCCATCGGCTCCCCGTCGCGGTGGCCATCCGAGGGTGGCTACAGGCCCTCGTTGATGAGCCGGCCCGCGGACTCATACTTGGCGCGGTTGCGGTACTTCAGGTAGAACGCGGCGCCGATCCCGATGGCCACGACCAGCAGGTCGATGGGCCCGAGCCAGTTGGCGTAGCCGTACCCGCTGCCGAGGAAGCTGATGTTCTTGAACAGCAGGAACACCACGAACGCCTGGGAGATGAAGGACAGCGCGGGCGCGGCGATCGTGCGCCACCAGTGCACCTCGTCCTCGTGGTGGCGCCGGAAGTAGATCAGGATGCTGAGCGAGACCAGCGCCTGCACCGACAGGATCACGATCACGCCCATAATCGCCATCAGCCCGTACAGCTGGAGATACGCCTGGGTGTTCGGGTCGTTCGTGCCGGTGAACACCGCGAACCCGAGCACGATCAGGGCCGCGATCACCGACTGGGTGATCGAGGCGATGTGCGGGCTCTTCCACCTGTGATGGGTCTTGCCCAGTGCCCTTGGCAGCAGCCCCTCGCGGCCCAGCGAGTAGAAGTACCTGGCCGTGGTGTTGTGGAAGGCCATGCCGCAGGCGAACGAGCCGGTGATGATCAGGTAGCTGAGCAGCGAGCCCACCCAGCGCCCGGCGATCGCGTTGGCCGGGCCCAGGTAGTACTGCGCGGCGTTGCTCTGCGCCTGCGCCTCCGCGGCGTGCACGGTCGAGTACCCGGCGAACGGGGCCCAGCTGGTCAGGATGTAGAAGATGCCGACGCCGATCACCGAGATATACAGCGCGCGCGGGACGTTCCGCTTCGGGTCGCGGGACTCCTCGCCGTAGTTCGGCGCCATCTCGAACCCAGTCCAGGACCAGAACGCGAAGAACAGGCCGATGCCCACCGCGCCCGCCGCGAGCTTGCCCGCTGCGGGGAAGCCCCGGAACGCGTTCACCGGGTTGATCGCGGCCAGCGGCAGATGCCCGTGCGCGAACATGAACCCGTCGAATATCAACAGCACGATGATCTCGGTAATCAGCCCCAGGCCGAGCACCATGCTGGACAGGCGCACGTCGAAGTAGGCCAGGATCGAGATGATCAGCACCATGCTCAGCGCCAGCCAGGGCCAGCCCACGTTGACGCCGAACTGGGCGAGCTTGAGGTTCAGGAAGTAGGCGAAGCCACCGCACAGCGAGGCCTCGAAGACCGAGTAGGCCAGCAAGGCGCCAAACCCGGTACCGATCCCGATCTCCCGGCCCAGGCCGTGGCTGATGTAGGAGTAGAAGCCGCCCGCCGTGGTCTTCTTGCGGGCCATGGCCACGTACCCGACCGAGAAGATCACCAGCACGATCATGGCGAAGATGAACGCGGCCGGCGTTCCGACGCCGTTGCCGAAGCCGACCATGATCGGGGTGTTGAACAGCATGGCCGAGATCGGCGCGCAGCCGGTCACGGTCAGGAACAGCACGCCGAGCAGGCCGACGGCGTGCCTGCGGAGCTTGGGGACGTCCTCGCGCTGAGAGACGTCCACGCTCCCGGCCAGGCTCGTGGCGACGCCGGAGGCGCCGCCGTCGCCGCCGGCCGGTGCTTGCTCTCGGGTGTCGGACATGCAGCCAGCCTCCTGTCAGGGCCGGGCCTCGTGCGCCGCTGCGGTCAGCGGGGCACGACGGGGATGGGGCCGCCGCCCGCGGCGGTTCCGTGGTGTGCGGTGGCGTGGTGCGCGGTGGCGCCGTGGTGTGCGATCGAGGTTCTGGTCTGACCCATGACGGGTGCCATGTCCCCTCCTCGGCATGCCATCGTGCGGCATCTGCCCATTGGGGACTCGCGTATGTCAAGATCGCCGGGTTCTCTAGGCCACCGACATGCTGTTTGTCGCCCGCCGGAACCCGACCGTAACATACCGAATTCTTTGCCGACAAGACCTTTGGTTACGGCTTAGTCATAAAAAATTGAACCTTGACTATTGGGTCGGACCGATAGATGATTCGGTCTGGTATGGGTTGCGCGCGCGCGGCCGGCCGGCGAGACGAAGGCAGGGTGACGCCGGGAAGATGCACGACTACGACGTCTTCACCGTCGAGTCCAAGGCCGAGGTCCTGGAGAAGTCGCGCGATTTCTGGAATCCCGCCAAGACCGATTTCTGGTCCGAGTCCGGGGTAGACCTCGTCATCGACCGCCGGGAGAGCTATTTCATCTGGGACATGTCCGGGATGCGGCTCATCGACGTGCACCTGAACGGCGGGACCTACAACCTCGGGCACCGCAACCCTGAGCTGGTCGAGGCGATCACCGTCGGCATGCGGTCGTTCGACATCGGCAACCACCACTTCCCGTCCAGCGCCCGGGCGGCGCTGGCCGAGGCGCTTGTCCGCACCGCGCCGCCGAACCTGACCAAGGTGGTCTACGGCAGCGGCGGCGGCGAGGCCATCGACATCGCGCTGAAGACCGCGCGGCACGCCACCCAGCGCCGCAAGATCGTCTCGATCATCAAGGCCTACCACGGGCACACCGGGCTGGCCGTGGCCACCGGCGACGACCGGTTCTCCCGGCTGTTCCTGGCCGACCGGCCGGAGGAGTTCACGCACGTCCCGTTCAACGACCTGGGCGCCATGGAGGCGGCGCTGGCCGGCGGCGACGTGGCGGCGGTGATCATGGAAACGATCCCGGCCACCTACGGCTTCCCGCTGCCGCAGCCCGGGTACCTGGAGGCGGTCAAGGCGCTGTGCGAGCGGCACGGCACGCTCTACATCGCGGACGAGGTGCAGACCGGGCTGATGCGTACCGGCGAGATGTGGGCCATCACCAAGCACGGCATCGAGCCGGACATCCTGGTCACCGGGAAGGGCCTGTCCGGCGGCATGTACCCGATCGCCGCCGTGCTGGTCAGCGAGCGCTGCGCGGGCTGGCTCACCGAGGACGGGTTCGCGCACATCTCCAGCTTCGGCGGGGCCGAGCTCGGCTGCGTGGCCGCGCTGAAGACGCTCGAGATCTGCGGCCGGCCGCAGACGCGGTCGATGGTGCACTACATCTCCAGCCTGGTCGGCCGCGGACTGCGGGCCATCCAGGACCGCTACCCGGACTGGTTCGTCGGGATCCGGCAGAACGGCGTGGTCATGGGCCTGGA
>JASHUI010000508.1:0-4743 GCA_030040095.1 Streptosporangiaceae bacterium
CCGGGAGTGCCGATCACCAGCGCCCGCAGCGCGTCTGGCGACACGCCGGCCGGGCGGCAGGCCGCGGCCACCGCGCCGCGCACAAGCTCGACCGGGTTCTGGCCGCCGTTGGGGTCCACCGACACCTCGCTGACCACCTGCCCGGTGACGTCGGCCACCCCGGCGCTGACCTCGTCGTGCTCGACGTGCAGCCCCGCGACGTAGGCGGCGGACGGCACCACGCCGTACAGGGCGGCGTTCGGCCCGCGCCCGCCCGCCAGCTCCCCGGCCACCTGGACCAGGCCGCGCTCCTCGAGCCGGGCCAGCAGCTGCGACGCGGTCACCTTGGACAGGCCGGTCTGCTCACCGAGCTGCGCTCGCGTCATCGGGCCCCCGGTGAGCAGCAGTTCCAGCGCCGCGCGGTCGTTCAGCTCGCGCAGCAGGCTCGGCGTTCCCGGCCGTCGCTCCAATGCCGCCCCCTTGCGTGGCTGTGGGTACCGTACGGCGGCCCGGCCGGGTCAGGCCGGCTCCGCGGGCTCCCGCCAGAACGGGTTGTGTCTCAATCTGGCAACGAACTCTATCTTATAGGAAAGTTTCCTGTTAGTTTTTCCGCAGATCCATCACCTTCGGTCGCAGCGGACGCGCCGCCGGTAGACGTGCCTGCGCGAGAGTAGCCCGGAAGGGAGACCGAGCAGTGAAACTTACCAGATCGGCAGCAACGATCTGCGCTGCCGTCGCGCTCGCAGGAGCCGCAGCCGGGGTCGCGGGCTGCGGCTCGAGCAGCAGCTCAGCGCCAACGGCCTCGGCGGCGCCCGCCAAGCTCACCGTGTGGCGGATGGGCGCATCGGTCCCGTCCCAGGTCACCTGGATGAACGGGGTCGTCGCCCAGTTCCACAAGCAGTTCCCGCAGTACGGGAAGACCAAGGTGGTCGTCGACTGGATCCCGTGGACGGACCGCACCACCGACTGGACGAACGCGATCACCAGCGGCAAGGGCGGCCCGGACATCACCGAGCTCGGCAACACCGACACGCCCGGCGTCGCGGCCCAGGGCATGCTGGCCGACATCACCGGCAACGTGAAGGCCTGGAGCAGCAGCCCGGACCTCATCGCGGGCAACCTGGCCAACGACACGATCGACGGCGACTACTACGCGGTGCCGTGGTTCGGCGGCGTGCGCGGCATCTGGTACCGCACGGACGAGTTCGCCAAGGCCGGCATCACCTCCCCGCCCACCACCTGGGCCCAGCTGGTCGCCGACGCCAAGCTGCTGATGGCGAAGTTCCCCGGGACCTACGGCCTCGGCGCGCCGAGCGACTACACCAACGCGATCGTCAGCTTCATCTGGGGCGCGGGCGGCCAGGTCGCGGTGCAGAAGGGCGGCAAGTGGGTCGCCGAGCTCGACTCCCCGCAGTCCGAGGCGGGCATCGAGTTCTACGCCGACCTGCTGCTGACCGACCACGTGTCGCCGCCGAAGTACATCGGCGAGACCGAGCTCGGCGCCCCCGGCGCCACCTCGGGCGGCAGCGACGAGGACTTCGCCAAGGGCACGCTCGACATGTACATCGACGGCCCGTGGGCGGAGTCGTCGCTCACCGCCGTGAGCACGCAGTACCAGAAGGACTGGGCCTCGTTCCCGATCCCCAGCGAGAACGGCCCGAACCCGGCCCCGGCCTTCGCGGGCGGCTCCGACCTCGGCGTCTGGGCCAAGAGCGCGAACAAGACCGCGGCCTGGGACCTGATCAGCGTGATGGACAGCCCGGCCAACGCGACCACGTTCGCCAACCTGCAGGGCTTCTTCCCCGAGTTCACCTCGTCGCTGACCGGCGGCAAGTACTCCGGCAGCCAGATCATGTCCGGGTTCGCCAAGGCGGCCGCCTACACCCAGATCTCGCCGCTGAACACGAAGTACTGGACGGAGGCGGACGCGACCGACGCGATCATCCCGACGATGATGAAGTCGCTCATGCAGGGGGCCAATGTCACCGCCACGGTGGACAAGGCCAACACCGAGCTGCAGAACGTCCTGAACACTGGTTCTGAATCCTGATCTGCTCGCTCGTCATCCCGGCCGGCCAGCCCCAGCGGCCGGCCGGGATCTCTGGTCCGCGCGGGAGGGGTGGCCTGAGGCATGGCTGACACGGCGGTGCAGCTCTCCGGGGCGAGCGGGACGGCGGCCCGCGTCGCGGGCCGCCGCGGAGACCGGCGCGCCCGGTGGGGCGCCTTCGTCCGGCGGCACCGGATCGGTCCCTACCTGCTGCTGGTGCCGGCCCTGGTCGGGCTCGCGCTGGTCTACTTCTGGCCGCTGGCCCAGATGGCGCTGTACTCGTTCCAGAACTACGGGCTGCCGCAGATCACCGGGGCCGCGCCGGTCCAGTGGGTCGGCCTCAGCAACTTCAGCACCACGTTCGCCGACCCGGAGTTCTGGCTGGCGCTGCGGATCACGGTCATCTTCGCCGCCGTGGTCGTGCCGCTGACCCTGGTCACAGGGACCCTGGTGGGCCTGCTGCTGAACCGGCTCGGCGGGAAGATGTCCGCGTTCGTGTCCGGCGCCGCGCTGCTCGCCTGGGCCACCCCTCCGGTGTCCGGCAGCGTCCTGTTCTACTGGCTGTTCAACCCGGACGGCGGGCTGGTCGACTGGACCCTGAGCAAGATGCCGCACTGGCTGGTCGGCAGCACGGACTGGGCCGGGTACAACTGGACGACCACCGGGGCGCTGCCGGCCTACACCGTGCTGACCCTGCTGGTGGTCTGGACGTCGTTCCCGTTCATCGCGGTCAGCACCCTGGCCGGGCTGAAGACCGTACCGGCCGAGCTGTACGAGGCGGCCAGGATCGACGGCGCGGGCCCGTGGCGGGTGTTCTGGCGGATCACCTACCCGCTGCTGAAGCCGATCTTCCTGGTGCTGCTGCTGCTCTCGGTGATCTGGGACTTCAACATCTTTACCCAGACGTACCTGCTGACCGGCGGGCTGGCCAACCGGAACGAGTTCAACCTGGGCCTGTACATCTACGACAAGGCGTTCACGTTCCCGCCCAGCTACGGGCTCGGCGGCGCGCTGGCCATCATCTTCACGCTGATTCTGCTGCTGATCACCGTCGGCTACGTGCGCTCCTCGGTCCGGCAGGGAGCGCTGGCGTGAGCGAGCCGGTGCTGAGGCGCCCCAGGGCGCCGCGCAGACGAGCGGGAAAGATGGCCCTGAACTGCCTGGGCGTCCTGGTCGCGCTGGTCACGCTGTTCCCGATCCTGTGGATGGTTTCCACGGCGTTCAAGCCCTCGCAGGAGATCTACTCGCTGACGCCCAGCCTGCTGCCCTCCCATCCGACGCTCGGGAACTTCGCCCAGGTGATCAGCGGCCAGGCCTCGGGCATCGGCACGGTGTGGCTGTTCTTCCGCAACAGCCTGGCGGTCACCCTGGCCGCGGTGCTGATCTCCTCGGTGGTGTCGCTGCTGGCCTCGGTCGCGGTGGCCAGGTTCAGGTTCCGGTTCCGCGCCTCGTTCCTGATCATGCTGCTGATCGTGCAGATGATCCCCGGCCAGGCGCTGATCATCGGGCTGTACCGGGAGTTCGACCAGCTCAACCTGCTGCAGAGCCTGCTCGGACTGGTCATCGTCTACGCCGCCCAGGCGCTGCCGGTGTCGGTCTGGATGCTGCGCAACTTCGTGGCCACGGTGCCCAGGGAACTCGAGGAGGCGGCGGCCATCGACGGCGCCTCGGCCCTGTCGGTTTTCTGGCGGATCCTGGTCCCGCTGGTCTCCCCCGGGCTGGTGGCGACGAGCATCTTCGCCTTCATCACCGCGTACAACGAGTTCATCGTGGCGCTGACGTTCCTCGGCCAGGCGCACTCCGCCTACACCCTGCCGATCTACGTCACCTACTTCTTCGGCCGGGGCGGCGCCGAATGGGGCCCGATCATGGCCGCCTCGACCATGTACACCATCCCGGTCGTGATCTTCTTCCTGATCATCCGGCGGCGGCTGGTCGGCGGCCTGGTCGCCGGGGCGGTGAAGGGGTGACGGATCCCGCCCTGGAGAGGCTGGCCGGCTCCATCCTGATCCCCCCGTTCGGCGGCCAGACCGCGCCCGGCTGGGTGCTAACCGCGCTGCGCGACGGCCTCGGCGGCGTGACCCTGTTCGGGCCGAACATCGCCGCGCCGGCGCAACTGGCCGGTCTCACCGCCCGGCTGCGCTCGGCGGCCGCCGAGCCGCTGATCGCGATCGACGAGGAGGGCGGCGACGTCACCCGGATCGGGCACCTGGCCGGCAGCCGGTACCCGGGCAACGCCGCGCTCGGCGCCGTCGACGACGTGGCCCTGACCCGGGCCGTCTACCTGGCGCTCGGGGCCGACCTGGCCGCGCTGGGGATCAACGTCGACCTGGCGCCATCGGTGGACGTGAACACGGCGGCCGACAACCCGGTGATCGGCACCCGCTCCTTCGGCTCCGACACCGGCCTGGTGGCCAGGCACGCGGCCGCCGCCGTGACCGGCCTGCAGGCGGCGGGGGTGGCCGCCTGCGCGAAGCACTTCCCCGGGCACGGCAGCACCCGGACCGACACCCACGACGCGATCGCCACGGTCGACGTCTCGCTCAAGGTGCTGGCCCGGCGGGACCTGCCGCCGTTCGCGGCCGCGATCGCCGCGGGCGTGCAGGCGGTCATGCCCGGCCACCTGCGCGTGCCCCGGCTCACCGGCGACCTGCCCGCGTCGCTGTCGGCGGCGGCGCAGACCGGGCTGCTCAGGGGCGAGCTCGGGTTCACCGGAG
>JASHUI010000509.1:0-2777 GCA_030040095.1 Streptosporangiaceae bacterium
TGCCGCACTCGGCCATCGTGAACCGGCTGCTGTGGATGCAGGAGACCTACCGGCTCGGGGCCGGGGATGTGGTCCTGCAGAAGACCCCGTACACGTTCGACGTATCGGTGTGGGAGTTCTTCTGGCCGCTGATCGCCGGCGCCCGGATCGCGATGGCGCGCCCCGGCGGCCACCGCGACCCCGGCTACCTGCTGGCGGAGATCCGCCGCGAGCAGGTCAGCGTGCTGCACTTCGTGCCGCCGATGCTGGCCACCGTGCTCGACCAGCCCGGCGCCGGCGGCGCTCTGGCGGCCGTCAGGCTCGTCGTCACCAGCGGCGAGGCGCTGGAGCCCGCGCTGCGCGACCGGTTCTTCGCGACCGCGCGGGCCGGCGGCAACCCGGGCTGCCGGCTCGCCAACCTCTACGGGCCGACCGAGGCCGCCGTCGACGTCTCGTACCACCACTGCCCGGCAACCGGCGGCGGGCCCGTCGTCCCGATCGGCCTGCCCATCAACAATGTCCGCCTGTACCTGCTGGACCCCGCGATGCGCCTGGTGGCTCCCGGCGGAATAGGCGAGCTTTTTATCGGCGGCGCCGCCCTGGCCACCGGCTACGCCGGCCGCGGCGATCTCACCGCGGACCGGTTCGTTCCCGACCCGTTCGGCCCGGCCGGGGGCCGCCTGTACCGGACCGGCGACCTGGCGCGCCGCGGGCCCGGCGGCGAGCTGGAATACCTCGGCCGCAGCGACTTCCAGGTCAAGATCCGCGGCGTCCGCATCGAGCTCGGCGAGATCGAGCAGGCGCTGATCGCGCAGCCGGAGGTGACCGACGCCGTCGTCGTCGTGCACGAGAGCGAGGCCGGCAGCAAGAGCCTGGCCGGCTACGTCGTGCTCCGCGCCGGCGTCCCGGCCGGCTTCGTGTCCGGCGGCCTGCTGGCCCAGCGGCTGCGCGCGCGTCTGCCCGACGACCTGTGCCCGTCACTGATCGTGCCGCTGAGCAGCCTCCCTCTCGGGTCCACCGGGAAGGTCGATCGCGCCGCGCTGCCCGACCCCGGCCGGCTCAGGACCCGCGGCACCGGCTACGCCCCGCCGCAGACCGAGCAGGAGCAAGTCCTCGTCGACATCTGCACCGAGGTGCTCAAGCCGGCCGAGCCGCTCGGCGTGCGCCACAACTTCTTCCAGATCGGCGGCGACTCGCTCAGCGCCGTCCGGGTCACCGGAGCGGCGGCCGAGCGCGGCTGGGCGGTGGCGCTCGACGACGTGTTCAAGGCACCCGATCTGGGCGAGCTGGCCGCCGCGATGCGGCCCGCCCGGGCCCAGGCCGGACCGGACTCCCGGCTGACCAGCTTCGCCATGCTCAGCGACGCCGACCTGGCCCTGCTGACCACGGACCAGTGACCGCAGACCAGTGACCGCACGGCGGAAGGAACTCCGATGACGAATGTGCAGGGCGCCCGGCGCGCCGGGCCGGGCGCGATCCTCGACGCCTACCCGCTCTCGCGGCTCCAGGCCGGGATGATCTACCACGCCGAGCTGGACAACGACGCCTCGTATTACCACGACATCTACTCGCTGCGCGTGCATGGCCCGTGGGATCGCGGCGCCTTCCTCGCCGCGCTGCGCGGCCTGACCGCCGCGCACGACACCCTGCGGACGTCGTTCGAGCTGACCAAGTTCAGCGAGCCGCTGCAGCTCGTGCACGCCGCGGTGGAACCGCCGCTGGAGGTGATCGATCTTCGCGGGCAGGCCGGCGACCCGGGGGACACGCTCGAGCGGTGGCGCCGGGCCGAGGTGGCCCGCCCGTTCGACCTGGGCCGGGCACCGCTGTTCCGGGTCGTGGTGCACCTGATATCCGACGGCGAATTCCACTTCTGGTGGAGCTTCCACCACGCGATCATGGACGGCTGGAGCCTGCACTCGGCGGTCTCGGAGCTGTTCGCCGGCTACCAGGCGGCCCGGCACGGGCCCCCGCCCGCCTTCCCGGCGCCCAGGACCCGGCTGCGCGACTTCATCGCCCTCGAACGTGACGCGCTGGACGACGACGAGCAGCGTGACTTCTGGGCCGGGGAGCTGGCCGGAGCCGAGCCGGCCCTGCTGCCGCTGCCGGCCCGGCGGGAGCCCGCGCCGGACGGCACGGTCGGTGTCCGCTGGGAGGAGGTGCCCGGGCCCGTCCTGGCCGGGCTGACCGGGCTCGCCGAGCGGCTGCGGGTTCCGGTGCGCACCGTCCTGCTCGCCGCCCACCTGCGCGTCTGCGCCGAGCTGCTCGGCCGCCGGGACGTGATCACCGGGGTGATCGGCAACGGCCGCCCGGAGACCGCCGACGCCGAGGACGTCAAGGGCCTGTTCCTGAACACCTACCCGCTGCGCGTGCACCTGCCCTCCGCGAGCTGGTCGGACTTCGCTCGTGCCGTGTTCGCCCGCGAGTCAGCGATCGTGCCCAACCGCCGGTACCCGCTCGCCGCGATCGTGGAAGAGACCGGCTGGAGCCCGTTCGACATCGTCTTCGACTTCCGGCAGTTCCGGACCTACCGGAGCCTCACCGAGCTGGAGGAGTTCAGCTTCGACATCGGCGCGTACTACGAGCACACCAACTACGCGCTGACCACCGGGTTCGTGATGGGGCCCGACGGCCTGTCGCTGCGCGTCCAGCTCCGCTACGACCCGCGCCGGCTCGGCGACGACGACATCGCCAGGCTCGGCCGCGCCTACCTCTGGGTCCTGGGCCAGATCGCCGCCGACCCCGCCGCCGCGGTGACGGCGGCTGCGGCCCAGGCGCCTGCCGACCTGGCCGCGGCGGCG
>JASHUI010000510.1:0-4850 GCA_030040095.1 Streptosporangiaceae bacterium
TGAGGGCGGGGTCAAGGCCGAGGTGCCGCCCAACCTGGACCCGGCCCGCAGGTCGGCCCGGGTCACCCTGACCGCGGCCCCGGCCGTGGTGCTGCCCGGCGGCCGGCGGGCCCTGACCGACCTGGCCCGGCTGATCCTGGCCGCCGAGGCGACCGGCGTCGCCGCCGAGACCACCGTCCAGGCCAGCGAGTACGCCAAGGTGCGGGAGCAGTTCGGCCGCCCGATCGCCACCTTCCAGGCGGTCAAGCACCACTGCGCCAACATGCTGGTGGCTGCGGAGGTCGCGACGGCGGCCACCTGGGACGCGGCCCGGGCCGCCGCCGGAGCCGACGGCGACCAGCTCAGCTACACGGCCGCGATCGCCGCGGCGCTTGCCGTGCCGTCCGCGGTCCAGAATGCCCAGCTCAACATCCAGGTACACGGCGGAATCGGGTTCACCTGGGAACACGACGCCCACCTGTACCTGCGCCGGGCCGCGGCCATCGCGGCCCTGGCCGATGCCGAGGCGGCGGCCGCGGACGTCACCGGCCTGGTCCGGCGCGGCGTGCGCCGGACCGCCGCGATCGACCTGCCGCCCGAGGCGGAGCAGATCCGCGCCGGGGTCAGGCCGCAGATCGAGCGGCTGCGCGACCTCGACGACGACGCGCGCCGCCAGGCGCTGATCGAGTCCGGGTTCCTGATGCCGCACTGGCCCAGGCCGTGGGGCCGGGACGCGGACGCGGTCGAGCAACTGGTCATCGAGCAGGAGTTCGCCGCGGCCCGGCTGAAGCGGCCGTCGTACGGGATCACCGGCTGGGTGATCCTCACGCTGATCCAGTACGGCACGCCGGAGCAGGTCGAGCGGTGGGTGCCGCCCGCGCTGAACCAGGAGCTGATCTGGTGCCAGCTGTTCAGCGAGCCGGGGGCCGGCTCCGACGCGGCGGGCATCAGGACCAGGGCCACCAGGGTGAGGGGGGACGGGGAGACGGGCGGGGGCTGGCTGGTCAACGGGCAGAAGGTGTGGACCAGCGGCGCGCACCAGGCCCGCTACGGTTTCGCCACCGTGCGCACCAACCCGGACGCCCGCAAGCACGACGGCATCACCACCATGGTCATCGACATGAAGGCCAAGGGCGTCTCGGTCCGGCCGCTGCGGATGCCGACCGGCAACTCGGAGTTCAACGAGGTCTTCTTCGACGACGTGTTCGTCCCCGACGACGACGTTGTCGGGCCGGTCGACGGCGGCTGGACCGTGGCCCGGGCCACCCTGGGCAACGAGAGCGTGAGCATCGGCGGCGGCGGGGGCAGCACGTTCTCGCTGCCGCCGGACGCGCTCATCGCGCCGCTCGACGCGTACCCGGAGCGGCTGGCCGGCGGCGAGGTGCGGGTCGGCCGCCACCTGGCCTCGGTCCAGGCCATGACCGGGCTGAACCTGCGCGCCGCGTACCGCGCGGTGAGCGGCGGTGGCCCCGGCCCGGAGGGGAACATCACCAAGCTGCTGCTCTCGGAGAACGGGCACGAGGCCGCCGCCATGCTGGCCGCGCTGGCCGGGCCGGACCTGGCGTTCCTGGACGGCCCGAGCGCCATGGCCGGGATGCTGGTCCTGCTGAACCGCTCGATGTCGATCGCCGGGGGCACCTCGGAGATCAAGCGCAACCAGATCGCCGAACGGATCCTCGGCCTGCCCCGGGACCCGTTGATCCGGTAGCCAGTCCGGCCCTCCGGGCCTGGCGGCCGCGAGACGGCGCGTTCAGGTCAGTGAGGATCCGGGCGGGGAACCTGGCACAAGATCTCGCCGTGCGGGATGAGGAACCATCCGTCCTCGCTGGCCGCCCAGCGCAGCCAGGCGGCGGCCAGCCGGTTCAGGTCGGACCGGGTGGCCAGCCCGTGCTCGACGGCGCGCTCGCCGAACGGCGACTCGGTCAGCCGCTCGGCCCACAGCCCGCCCCACCAGGACCGCTCGGCGGGGCTGGTGTAGCACCAGCAGCTTCCCGACGCCTCGACCTCGGTGAAGCCGGCCGACCGGGCCCAGGCGAGCAGGCGCCGGCCGGCATCAGGCTCGCCGCCCGTGGCCCTGGCCACGCGGCGGTACAGGTCCCGCCACTGGTCAAGCTCCGGGTCCTCGGGGAACCAGAACATCCCGCCGTAGTCGCTGTCGCGGGCGGCGACCAGGCCCCCGGCCCGGCACGCCCGCCGCATCTCGGCCAGGGCCCCGACCGGGTCGGACAGGTGCTGCAACACCTGGTGGGCGTGCACCACGTCGAACGCGCCGTCGGCGAAGGCCAGCCGGTACACGTCGCCGGCCTCGAAGCTGACGTTGCGCCGGCCCTGGCGGCTGGCCTCCTGCCGGGCCGCGGCCAGCACGTCGCCGGCCCGGTCGATGCCCACCACCCGGCCCCCGGGCACCCTGGCCGCCAGGCCGGCGGTGATCGTGCCAGGCCCGCAGCCGACGTCCAGCACGCGTGCCGTGGCCGAAAGCCGCGCCAGCAGGTAGCCGGCCGAGTTCTCGGCCGTGCGCCAGCGATGGGACCGGAGCACGCTGTCGTGGTGACCGTGCAGGTAGACGTCTGCGGCAGGGGGCATCGCCCCATCATCCCGCGTCGCCGCCGGCGGCCAGCCCCTCGCCCGGGATCGCGACGGGTGAGAGTATGGGCGGCCTGATCGTGCCGACGATGTCGACGTGAGGAGTCACCATGGACCTCGGCCTGACCGGCAGCCGGGCGCTGATCACCGGGGGAAGCCGGGGCATCGGCTTCGCGATCGCGGACGCGCTGGCCGCCGAGGGTGCCTCCGTCGGGATCATTGCACGCGACGCCTCGGGGCTGGCCGAGGCGGCCGGAAGGCTCGCGGCCCGGGGCACGCCGGTCGCCGCCGCGGCGGCCGACGTCACCGACACCGCCGCCCTGGCCGGCGCCGTCGACGACATAGCGGCCGAACTGGGCGGACTGGATCACCTGGTGGCCAACGCCGGCGGCACGGTCGGCGAGGGCGACATCACCAACTCCGAGCCCGGCGACTTCACCGCGACGTTCGCGCTCAACGCGGGGCATGCCGCCGAGCTCATCCGGGCCGGCCTGGGCCACCTGCGGGAGGCGGGCGGCGGCTCGGTCGTGATCATCTCCTCGGTCACCGGCATGCGCCCGGCGCCGCGCACCGCCTACGCCGCCGCCAAGGCCGCCGAGATCCATCTCGCGGCGACCGCCGCGCAGGAACTGGCGGCCTACAACATCCGGGTGAACGCCGTGAGCCCCGGCTCCATCCTGTTCCCTGGCGGCTCCTGGGAGACCTACGCCACCAGGAACCCCGAGGTCTTCGCCAGGTTTGTGCAGGCCGAGTTCCCGTTCGGCCGCCTGGGCCGCCTCGAGGAGGTCGCCGACGTCGTCACGTTCTTGCTGTCGGCGCGGGCATCCTGGGTCACCGGCGCGAACATCGCCGTCGACGGAGGCCAGATCTACCCGAACTCCCGCCGCTTCGGCTGACGCGCGTCATGACGAGGAGCCTGGCGCGACCGTCCGGGCGAGGATCCCGAGGGTTGCCCGCAGCGCGCCCTCCGACAGCACCGGGAAGATCCCGGCCTCCTTCCAGGCCGGGTCGATCGATGACCAGTCGTAGTACGAGGTGACCAGGGTTCCGTCCGCCGTGGGCTCCAGGGTGTAGCCGTACACGTGGCCGATCTGCGGGCGGATCTGGCCGACGATGGTCCAGGCGATCTCCCGGTCTGGCACGAACCTGGTGATGGTCACGGTCACGTCGTAGCGGCCCAGCTCCGGGTAGTCGTTCAGCGCCTCACGGTCCATGTGCACCACGAAGCTGTCGCCCTCCGCGGTCACCGGCTCGCCCTCGGCGGACATCAACATCCCGGAACTGTCGATGGACACGTGGCCCCGCGGGTCGCACAGCACCCGGAAGATCTGCGAGGCGTCCGCGCCGATCGTGCGCTGCACCTCGATTCGTTCGGCTGTCACGGGCACATCCTCCCATCGGTCGGGCAAAGCGCAGACACCCCAAATTTCCTGTTGCGGGCGTACGATCACGCCATGAATCCACTGTCGGGTGTGCTGGGCGAGGCATGGCAGATGTACCGGCGGTTCGCCGCGCACCTGCTGACCATCGCTTTAATCATCTACGTGGCCGCCGCGATCATCGCGGGGCTCCTAGGACTGGCCGGGATCATCGGCACGTTCCTGGCCGAGATCGTGCAACTGTTCGCTGCCTTCCTGCTGCAGGCCACCCTGGTCAAGGCGGTGCAGGATATCCGCGACGGTCGCACCGACCTGTCGATCGGCGCGACCATGTCGTCCGCCGTACCGTACATCTGGTCCGTAGCCGGGGCGTCGATCCTGGCCGGCATCGCGATCTCCATCGGCCTCATCCTGATCATCGTCCCCGGGCTGTGGCTGATCACGATCTGGGCGGTGATCATCCCGGTCATCGTCATCGAGCGGGTCAGGGCGCTGGACTCTTTCGGCCGCAGCAGGCAGCTGGTCCGGGGTCATGGCTGGCAGGTGTTCGGCACGCTGGTGCTGGTGTTCATCATCCTGATCGTGGTGGACATCGTGCTCGGGATCATCTTCTCGGCGCTGCCGCTGCTGTGGCGCACCGGCCTGAGCACGGTCGTGTCCGGAACGCTCATCTCCCCCTTCATCGCCCTGGTCGTCACCCTGATCTACTACCGGCTGTCCTCCGCGGGCCCGAACTGGCCGGGCGCGGCTGCCGGGGGGGCACAGGGTGGTTACGGCGCCCCGCCCCCGCCCGGCGGCTATGGCGCCCCGGCCCCGCCCGGCGGTTACGGCGCTCCGCCCCCGCCCGGGGGCTACGGCGCTCCGCCCCCGCCCGGCGGCCCGGGAGCCTACGAACCGCCGCCCCCTCCC
>JASHUI010000511.1:0-5121 GCA_030040095.1 Streptosporangiaceae bacterium
CGCGCCCGGCCCGCGAGTTCCCCGGCGATGCGGCGGCGGCCACGCCCGGCCCGGCCGCCACCAGTAACGCCAGCGCTCCCGCCGTCGAAACGGTCGCCTTCACGGCTTGCTGCACCATCGCCGTCGAGAGCAGATTCCCGCGCACTCGCCCCTCCCCCGCTGGACCGCCCAGCCCTGGCTGGGAAAGGCTGACCGCCAACTGCGAAGCTAAACTCGGCTGACGGCGAGGTAAAGCATGATTGGCCGCAATTTGCCCCTGGTACCCTCGGCGGCCATGGGCCGGACCTGTGCCATTAACCTGCGGCGGTCAGGTCGTGCTGCATCAGCAGGGTGTCGATGAGGCGGCCGTGCTTGCGGCCGACGTTGCGCAGCCTGCCCGCGCCGGTGAAGCCGCACGCGCGGTGCAGCGCGATCGACGCCGGATCGCCGCTGTCCGAGATGACCGCGATCATCTGTTCCACGCCGGCGAGCGCGCAGTGCCGCTGCAGCGCGCGGAGCAGCCGTCGGCCAAGTCCCGCTCCGGTACGGTCCGGAGCAAGGTAAACGGTGCTCTCCACGGTGTGCTGGTAGGCCGGCCTGGAACGCCACGGCGCCGCGTACGCGTAGCCGACCACCTCGCCGTCGCACTCGCACACCACGAACGGCAGGCCTCGCGCGGCGAGATCGTCGCGGGTCCGGCGCCAGTCCTCCGCCGTCGGGGGCGTGACCTCGAACGTGACGACGCTGCTGGTGACGTAGTGGCCGAAGATCGCGGCGACGGCGTCGAGGTCACCGGGTGCCGCCGGGCGGATCACGGCGTCTGCAGCGTGCACGAACCCTCGGTTCCCCTATAGTAGAAACTTCTACTCTATAGAGGATGAGGTTAATGGACCTGTCCTACCTCGGCAAGCGGATACAGGACCTGCGCGGTGAACGCGGCCTGACGCTGCAGGATCTCGCCCGCGCGTCGTCGGTGAGCGTCAGCATGCTGTCCGCGGTCGAGCGCGGGCAGAAGGCGGCCACGGTGACCGTGCTCGACCGGATCGCCTCTGGCCTGGGCGTATCGCTCACCGCTCTGATCGCCGCAGCCGCCGGCAGCGAGGTGATAGTGCGCCGCGCGGCGGAGCAGGATGTGATCGAAGAACCCGGCGGCTGGCGGCGGACCATCCTCACGCCGGTGGTCGCCGGAGTGAACTTCGAGTGGATCCGCACCGTGCTGCCAGCGGGGTGCGACGCGGGCTGGTATCCCGCCTACGCGCCCGGCTCACACGAGTTCGTCGTCGTGGACAGCGGCAACCTGCGGCTGCGGCTGGACGGTCGCGAGATCGACCTCAACGCCGGCGACTCCGTTTACTTCGCCGCCGACGCCAGGCATGGCTATGCCAACCCCGGCACCGGCCCGTGCGCCTACCACGTGGCCGCGATCATCATGCGCCCCCGCCGCCGGAGCGCGGGATCCCCCGCGCCGATCCCGCCGGTGCGATATACCACCACGGGTGCGACACAAATGCCTGATCAGCCGGTTCGCGGGCGGACTTAAACCATTCTTTCCAAAAGCCACTTGACTGTACAATGTCGCCGTCAATGCCGACATGCGCCCGGGCCCGCAGGAACGGGCGTCTTGAAGGGACGGGTTCGCGGAATGGCAGCACTGTGGCGGCGTATGGCTCGCATGCGGCTCCGGGCCGCGCTCATTGTCGGCACGGCCATCGCCCTGCCGGCGATCCTCATGGCTGGCCCGGCCCAGGCGGCGCTGTCCAGCGGGAACTGGACCGCCGCCACGCTTCCCGCCAACTTTGATCTTGTCAACGCCGCTCCCCTGTCCCCCGTGTCGTGCGTCAGGGGAACGCAGTTCTGCGTGGTGGTGGCGGGCGATGACGCCGTCCTCGGCGTGAACGGCGTCATTGGCCAGGGCGACCTGGTGACCACGGACGGCGGGGCGAGCTGGACCGGTTACACCGACCTGCCGTCGGCGTCGATGACCGTGACCGCCATCTCCTGTCCCTCCGTCAGGGTCTGCTGGGCGGCCGGACCCGGGCCGTCGGACCAGCCGGAGGTGGCCTCGAGTTCGGACGGCGGGCAGACCTGGACCCTGGCCACCCCGGCCGCCTGGGCGAGCGCGTCCTACAGCTGGGTACCGAACTCCGTCGACTGCGTCTCCGCATCCACGTGCTGGCTGGCCGGGACGACCTCGAACAGCACCCAGAACCCGGTCGTGGCCGAGACCGTCGACGGCGGCGCGACCTGGACGACCTTCTCCAACCTGCCAGCCGTCCCTCCCGACCCGAATGGCGATACGTACGGGCTGAACGGGATCTCCTGCATTTCGGCCCGCATCTGCGTATCGGTGGGCGGCGTCAACGGCGGCCCGGGGCCGGCCGCGGTGATCTCGACGACCAATGGAGGAGCCTCCTGGTCATTGTCGAACGATCAGTCGCTCGCCAGCGTTCAGCAGTTCTTCAGCGTGTCCTGCCTTCCGGGCCCATGGGGATTCGGTCCCGTGATATGCCAGGCCGCCGGATCGGCCCTGGAGGCCGCCGGGCCGGTCGAGCTCGTCTCGCGCGACGGCGGGAGCACCTGGAGCGGCCTGCAGACCTTCGGCGACACCGGCTGGCTGAACTCGATCTCGTGCGCCGGCATCCGGCACTGCTGGGCGGCCGGTTCCGGCACGACCGTAGCCCTGGTGGGCACCGACAACGGCGGGGCTTCGTGGTCGACCGTGACCTCGGACACCAGCAACGAGGACGGCAGCGTCTCCTGCGCGACGGCCGACTTCTGCGCCGCCACGACCGACGGTGCGCTGTGGGTAACCAGCAACGACGGCGGGCTCGACGGTGCCGCGCGCGACTTCGCTGACGGCGGGCCGCTGGCTGGCTGGTCGCGCGGCTAGGCGGCCCAGGTGGCGCGCCGGTTCAGCAGCCAGATCGTGGCGCCGAGCGCGGCTGCGGCGAGTGCGACGAAAATGCCGGCCTCGATGAACTGGAAGGGCCAGAACCGGTCGGCGGGCTGGTAGGTGACGAGGTTGCCGTTGACGCCCAGCACCAAGTCGCCGATGCGGCCGGTGATCTGCGGCGTGAAGCCGATGCCGTAGCCGCAGAACCCGTTCATGCAGGTGGCCGGGATCTTCATGGTCAGCGGGGTCATGAAGTGGTCGCGGAAGATGAACTCGACCACGAGCCGGATGGCCAGCCACGGGACGAACGCGGCGACCATGGCCGGGATGCTGCGGCGTATCAGCAGCCCGGCCAGCACCGCGAACCCGAACGCGCACAGGATGTAGGCGGTGAGGACCAGGCCCTCGAAGTCGTAGGCGTTGTGCAGCAGATGGCCGGTGATCCGGTCCATCGGCGCGCGGTACCAGGTGATCACCGCGGTCATCGCCGCGCCGAGGACGATGAGCCCGCCGGTGACCAGGGCCAGCTTGGTGGCCAGCCACCGGGCCCGGGGGACGGTCTGGCTCCAGGCCAGCCGCCAGGTGCCGTATTCGAGTTCCCTGGCTATCAGCGACCCGCCGACCAGGACGCCGATCAGCCCGGGGACGATCAGCGTGACGGACCAGAACGCGATGTTGACCTCGGAGCCGAACTCGTTCCTGAACGTGTTGAGCCCTGCCGGGCAGGAGAGGCCCTGGCTGCGGGCCAGGCAGGCGCCCGGGACGTCGTTGCCGAGCGCCGTGCGCATCGAGGTGCCCAGGATGACCGCGTACACCGCGAGGGCGGCGAGCAGGGCCAGGCAGGATATCGCCTGGCCGCGGTGCTGTCGCCAGCTGACCCAGATCATCGTGTGACCGCCTTCGTGCTCGGCCCGGGCCGCCCGGCGGCCAGAGCAGGGTTGCCGGTGGATGCTGTGGCGGGCGGGCGCTGCAGGTAGCCCATCACCAGTTGCTCGAAGCTCACCGGGTCGGCCTGCCATCCGGCGCGGCCCTGCGCCGCCAGCTCGTCCGGATCGGCGTGCACCAGCAGGACGGAGTGCCGGTCGCTGTCGGTGCGGAGGATGACCTGCCCGGGCAGTTCGGCGTCCGGGGTCGCGCGGGGCACGGTGAGCAGCCGGTGCCCGGCGATCAGGTCGTCGGCGGGGCCGGCGATCTGTACGTGCCCGCCGGCCAGGACGATCAGCCAGTCGCAGAACCGTTCCAGTTCCGAGACCACGTGCGAAGAGATCAAGAAGGTCAGGGCGTGGTCCGCGGCCGAGGCCATGACGTCGCGCATGAACTCCAGCCGGGCGACGGGGTCGAGGCTGGAGACCGGCTCGTCGAGCACGAGCAGCGGCGCGCGCTTGGCCAGCGCCATGGTCAGCGAGACCTGGGCCTGCTGCCCGCCGGACAGCCGCCTGACCTTGCGGTTGAGCGGGATGCCCAGCGCCTCCACCCGCGCCGTGGCCAGCTCCTGATCCCAGCCGGGGTTCATCGCCCGGCCCAGGTGGAACATGTCCGCGACGGTGAAGTCGCGGTACAGCGGGTGGTCCTGGGCGACGTAGCCGACCCGGGCCAGCGTCTGCGCCGTGCCGGCGCGTGAGGTCTCGCCGAAAACCGACACCTGGCCCTCGGTTGGCGCGAGCAGCCCGATGATCATTTCCAGCAGGGTGGTCTTGCCCGCGCCATTCGGGCCGACCAGCGCGGCCACCGCGCCGACGGGCACCTCGACCGTGCAGTCCCGCAGCCCCCACACCTTGCCGTAGCGCCTGCCGAGGCGCTCGGCACGCAGTGCCGGGACGCCGCCGGCCTCGTGTTCGGCCATCAGACCCTCTCTTTCCGCATGTCGTGACGGGCCACGGCGATCAGCGCTGTCACCGCTTCGTCATCGAGGCCGGCCGCTTCCGCGTCGCGCAGCCATCTCTCCAGCGACTCCCGCAGGGCCGCATGTGCCTCGGGCACGGCCGGGGATCCCGTGGCGGTGATGAATGTCCCCTGGCCGGGCCGGCCGCTGGCGAGCCCTTCGTGCTCCAGCTGCCGGTATGCCTTGACGACCGTGTTCGGGTTGATCACCAGGTCGGCGGCGACGTCCTTGACCGTCGGCAGGCGGTCACCCTGCTGCAGGTAGCCCAGCAGCAGCGACTGCCGCACCTGGTGCACCAGCTGGAGGTAGGGAGGGACGCCGGAGGACCCGTCGAGCCGGAACCGGAACATCGGTCTTCTTCCATCAT
>JASHUI010000512.1:0-2955 GCA_030040095.1 Streptosporangiaceae bacterium
CTGACCTCCTACAAGGTCACCGCGGTGACCTTCGCCGATTACGAGGACACCATCAATTCCGCTTCGCCGTACGCCAACATGGACGGCTACTTCGCCGATCTGGCGATCACCGAGGGCAAGTCCTGACACCGAAGCCCATGAGGGGCCCTGCCTTCGGGCAGGGCCCCTCAGTGTTGCTAACAGCTCTCGTGTGCTGCCTACCCTCCCGGGGTCGGGGTGGTGGTCAAGACCATGCTGGTCGGCTCCTCGCCGTCGCCCGCGTTGGCCTCGCCGCCGTAGCCGACGTTGAAGCTGCCGACGAGGCTGTCACTGGCTGTATCGAACACCGTGACGATGCCCGAGGTGAGCCCGCCCACCCACAGCTGGCTGCCGTCGGGGGTCAGGGCCAGGCTGACGGGGTCGCCGGGGTCGGAGATAGTGTCGGTGACCTGGTCGGACGCCGTGGCGATGACCGAGATCGCGTCGGAGTCGGCGTCGGCCGCGTAGAGCGTGCTGCCGTCGGACGACAGCACCAGCTGCCACGGCAGCTGGCCGACCGGGATCGTGGCCGTGACCGTGTTGGTCGCGGCGCTGATGACCTCGACGGATCCCTGGACGGTGTTGGTCACGTAGACCGTGCTGCCGTCCGGGGAGACCACGACGCCCTCGGGGTTGCCGAGCCCGTGGATCACCCCGGTCACCTGGAGGGTGGCGGTGTCGATGACCAGCAGGCCGTCACCAGTTGTCACGTAGGCGGTGGCACCGGACGGCGAGAACGCGATATCCCTGGGGTCGCTCGGCAGGTGCAGCGTCGACGTCACCGTGTCGGTCGCGGTCGAGATCACGCTGATGTCACCCAGCGACGGCAGGCCGGTCTGCGGGCCCGTGTCGGCCACCCACACCTCGCTGCCGTCCGGGGTCACGGCCAGATTCTCGGGGTCGAAACCGACGTGGATGAGGGTCTCGGCGGGGTTTTCGTAGTTGTCCACGTCGAGCGTGGCCGAGTCGATCACCGCGACGGTGTCGTTGCCGGTGTCGGCGAAGTACAGCGTGTTGCCGGACATGGCCACGCCCTCGTCGGTGGAGTCGTAGTTGAAGTCCTCGGTACCGGTGTTGGGCACCAGCCCGTCGCCCACGTTGTACTGCTGGACCAGGTCGCAGTTGGCGGTGTTGACGGCGTCGAAGGCCTGGTAACCAGGGAGCGCCACGTACGCGGCTCCGGCCGGCCCGGTGCAGCTGGCCGCGGCCAGCCGGGCCTTGGAGGAACGCGCATGGCTGGCAGCGCCGGAGTCATGAACGGCGAGAGCCGTCGCCGTACCGGCGGCGAGCGCGACGGCCGCCGCCCCCGCTATGATCACGCGCCGACTGGCCCAGGCGGGACCGGAGCTAGATGATTCACGCGGTGACACTTTGATCACACTCCTACCGCAGCCGGGGCGGCTGCCGCGTCTCGCACCGGCTTGGTGCCGGGTGGCTGCACTGGCATCGTCTGGTCGGCCCCGGGGAAGGCGGGGAGCTGGAACTGGAGCACTTGCTGTTCGGCCAGCTCGAGCTGCTCCTTGGTGTCGGGCAGCCGCGGGAACCGCCCGTTCGGGAACGCGCCCAGCGCCGAAGTGAAGTCGCCGACGGTCTGGCGCCGCCAGGCGGTGATGTTGGGATTGACCACACCGGTGACCAGCTCGAGGAGCCGGGTGACCGAGGTGTGGTCGAACGTGTCGTGGCAGACGAAGCCGCCCACCGTCCACGGCGAGATGAGGATGCAGGGGACGCGGAAGCCCAGGCCGATCGGCCCCGGTGCGTGCTTCTCCGTATATGCCGACGCGGTGATGTACTCGCCGGGCGTGCCCGTCGGCGCGGTGGGCGGGAGAACGTGATCGAAGTACCCGTCGTTCTCGTCGTAGATCAGAATAAAGAGCGTCTTGGCCCAGACATCGGGATTGGCCGCGATCGCGTCGAGCTTGCTCTTGACGAAGTCGGCGCCGGCCGCGGGCATGAAGTCGGGGTGCTCGGACTGGAAAGAGGTCGGGAGGATGTACGACACCGTCGGCAGCCGGTCGTTGATGGCGTCGTACTCGAACTGGCCGGCCTGGTAGAACTTCATGGCGTTCTGGTACAGCGGCGATGAGGTCGGCGCGTTCTGGTACTGGTCGAAATACTCCAGCACGTTGAAGCCGTAGTTGTCGACCTCCTGGTACACCTTCCAGGACACCCCGGCCGCGGTCAGCAGCTCCGGGTAGGTCGTCCATGAGTAACCCTCGGTGGGTACCTCGTTGCCGTAGATCGGCCCGCCGTTGGTCCCCGCGGGGTCGATCTGGCCGGTCATGAGGTACAGCCGGTTGGGCCAGGTCGGTCCCAGCACCGAGCAGTGGTAGCCATCGCAGATCGTGAAGGCGTCGGCCAGTGCCCACTGGAACGGGATGTCGTCCCGCATGAAGTACGCCATGGAGTACTGCGCCGCGGCCCCGTCATAATCGTCGATCGCCGTGTTGAGTCGCGCGGTCACGAAGCCGTTCATGGCCCCGCTGTTCCACGAGTCGTGCTGCGGCAGCCAGCTGTGGCTGGTCGAGGGCAGCGCCTGGGCGCTGGTGCTGGTGGTGTCGGCGTGGAACGGGAGCAGGTACCCGTCAGGATTGTCCGGGTCTGCCTGCTGGAAGACGCCCGGGATCGCGTTGGGGTCGCCGAAGCCGGTCACTCCGGGCATGGCGCCGAAGTAGTGGTCGAAGGATCGGTTCTCCTGCATCAGCACGACGACGTGCTCGATCTGGGAGACCGCCGCGGTAGTCCGCGCCGAGTTAAGGCGCGCTGGTGGTGCTGAGCCGATGATCTTCCGCAGGTTGGACGGCAAGGCGAAGGACGCCAGCACCATCCCGCCTGCCGACGCCAGCATCTGACGTCGACTGACCTCAATCGTCACGTAGGACCTCCTATGCCGAAAGCGGCGCGCTGCGCTTGGGGCGAGCAAGGCGGATTGGTCAT
>JASHUI010000513.1:0-3424 GCA_030040095.1 Streptosporangiaceae bacterium
AAGCCGCGACCGGCCCAGGCGGCTTCGTTCCGGGCGGTTTCGCGCCCGGGGCGCCTCCCGGAACGCCGCGGCCGGCCCAGGCCCGGCTGAACCCCAAGTACACGTTCGAGACCTTCGTGATCGGCTCGAGCAACAGGTTCGCCCACGCGGCGGCCGTGGCCGTGGCCGAGGCGCCGGCCAAGGCCTACAACCCGCTGTTCGTCTACGGCGATTCCGGCCTGGGCAAGACCCACCTGCTGCACGCCATCGGCCACTACGCACAGAGCCTGTACCAGGGCGTCAAGGTGCGGTACGTCAGCTCGGAGGAATTCACCAACGACTTCATCAACATGATCAGGGACGGCAAGCAGGACGGCTTCCGCCGCCGCTACCGCGATGTCGACGTGCTGCTGGTGGACGACATCCAGTTCCTGGAGAACAAGGAAGGGACCCAGGAGGAGTTCTTCCACACCTTCAACACGCTGCACAACGCCAGCAAGCAGATCGTGATCTCCAGCGACCGCGCGCCCAAGCGCCTGGTCACGCTCGAAGACCGGCTTCGCAGCCGGTTCGAGTGGGGCCTGCTCACCGACGTCCAGCCGCCGGAACTCGAGACCAGGATCGCCATCCTGCGGAAGAAGGCGGTGCAGGACCGGCTGAACGCGCCGCCCGACGCGCTCGAGTACATCGCCAGCCGGATCTCGACCAACATCCGCGAGCTGGAGGGCGCCCTGATCCGGGTCACCGCCTACGCCAGCCTGAACCGGCAGTCCGTCGACCTCCAGCTGGCCGAGTTCGTCCTGAAGGACCTCATCCCCGAGGCGCAGGGCCCGGAGATCACCGCCTCGACGATCATGGGGCAGACCGCGTCGTACTTCGGGCTGTCCATCGACGACCTGTGCGGCACCTCGCGCTCCCGGGTCCTGGTGACGGCGCGGCAGATCGCCATGTATCTCTGCCGCGAGCTCACCGACCTGTCGCTGCCGAAGATCGGCCAGCAGTTCGGCGGCCGCGATCACACCACGGTGATGCACGCCGACAAGAAGATCCGCTCGCTCATGGCCGAGCGCCGGTCCATCTACAACCAGGTCACCGAGCTCACCAACCGGATCAAGCAGCAAGCGCTCTCCGGGTGAACGCACGATGAAGGATCTCTGTCGCGCGGGCGCCAGCACTGTGAGCGCACACAGGCTGTGGATAAATGTGTGGACAGACGCCTGGAGCCGGAGGAAAACTCCGGTCGGCCAGGGGGTAACCGGGTGCGGTCCGGAAAGCGACGCGCGGGTATTCACACGGCAGGCGCCGGTCCCAGCACCGGCGGCCACAGCCGCTGTGGACGCCGGCAACGCTGGTGACCTGCTGCGGCGGCGGCTATCCCCGGTATCCACCGTACCTACGACGACTGCTTATCTATCGATAACTCAGACCCAGAAGAAAACAGGCCGACCAACAGGAGGCAGCTTCCTGTGAAGATCCAGGTCGATCGCGACGTCCTGGCCGACGCCGTGGCATGGACGGCCCGCGCCCTGCCAAACCGTCCGACGGTGCCGGTCCTGGCCGGGATGCGGCTGCACGCCGGAACTGAGCTCACGCTCTCCAGCTTCGACTACGACGTGTCCGCGCAGGCCGTCATCCCGGTCGTGACCGAGGAGGAGGGCAGCGCCCTGGTCTCAGGCCGGCTGCTGGCCGAGATCAGCCGCAGCCTCCCTTCCCGCCCGGTGCAGATCAGCTCCGAGGGCGGCAAGGCCATCCTGTCCTGCGGCAACGCCACGTTCACGTTGCTGACGATGCCGGAGGATGAGTACCCGGCGCTGCCTGCCATGCCCCCGGCCGCCGGTACGGTCGGCAGCGACGCGTTCGCGTCGGCGGTCAGCCAGTCGGCCACCGCGGCCGGCCGCGACGACACGCTGCCCGCGCTGACCGGCATCAGGGTCGAGATCGAGGGTGACACGCTGACCCTGATCTCCACCGACCGCTACCGGCTGGCGGTCAGGGAACTGCGGTGGAACCCGGCCCGGCCGGACCTGTCCGCCGCGGTGCTGGTCCCGGCCCGGGCCCTGGCCGAGACCGCGCGGTCGCTGACCTCGGGGGCCGAGGTGTCGATCGCGCTGGCCCTGCCCGGCGAGGCCGCCGACGGCGATCTGCCGGCCGCCGGGGACGGCATGATCGGGTTCGAGGGCGGCGGCCGGCAGGCCACCACCAGGCTGCTTGGCGGCGAGTTCCCGCGGTACCAGAACCTGCTGCCCAAGAGCGTCAGCTCGGTCGCCGAGCTGTCCGCGCCGCTGCTGTCCGAGGCGGTGAAGCGGGTCGCCCTGGTGGCCGAGCGCAACACCGCGGTGCGGCTGGCCTTCTCCCCCGGGCAACTGGTGCTGGAGGCCGGCACCGGCGAGGAGGCGCAGGCGGTCGAGCTGATCGAGGCCTCCTACGACGGTGACGACCTCGCGATCGCGTTCAACCCGTCCTACCTGCTCGACGGGCTGACCGCGATCGACTCGGACACGGTGCGGATGTGCTTCACCGAGCCCGGCAGGCCGGCGCTGATCACCGGCAAGCCGGATCCCGACGGCCAGCCCGACTACCGTTACCTGCTCATGCCGATCCGCCTGGGCGGCTGAGCAGCCCCCCGGGCGGTACTGTCGCAGCCGTGCACCTGACCAGGCTGGCGCTGACTGACTTCCGCAGCTATGCCGCGGCTGATCTCCAGCTGGCTCCGGGCGTATCGGCAATTACCGGGGCAAATGGCCAGGGCAAGACCAACCTGGTCGAGGCGGTTGCCTACCTCGCGACCTTTGCCAGCCACCGGGTCGCCACCGACGCCCCCTTGATTCGCCACGGTGCTGAGCGTTCCATTCTCAGAGGCATGGTGAGTTCGGCGGGACGCGACAGTCTCCTTGAAATAGAGATCAACTCCGGCCGGGCCAACCGGGTCCGGCTGAACCGCGTTCCGCTGTCGCGGCCGCGGGAGGCGCTGGGCACGCTGCGGTGCGTTCTGTTCGCACCGGAGGACATCGCGGTGGTCAAGGGCGATCCCGACGGGCGGCGGCGCTACCTGGACGACCTGCTGGTGGCCACCAGGCCGCGGTTCGCCGGGGTCAGGGCCGACTATGACCGGGTCGTGCGACAGCGGACGGCCCTGCTGAAATCCGCCCGCGGGAGCTGGGCCGGGGGCGGGAGGAGAGCCGGGGCGCGGGATGCCCAGCCCGGCGCGCCCGGCGCCCTGGACGTCTGGGACGAGCACCTGGTCGAGAAGGGCGCCGAGCTGACCGCCGGCCGGCTGGAACTGACCGCCGTGCTCCGGCCGCTCCTGGTCAAGGCGTACGCCGCCGTGTCCGGCGAGGACGCGACCGCCGCGATGAGCTACCGCCAGGTCCGCCAGCCGGCGGGGGCCGCCGAGCCGGCCGCGGACCGGGCCGCGCTGGCCGAGGGACTGCGCCAGGCACTGGCC
>JASHUI010000514.1:0-2600 GCA_030040095.1 Streptosporangiaceae bacterium
AAGCAGGCCGGACGGCGGGAGCTGAGCGACCCGCAGACCATGCGGGCGCTGACCCATCCGGTGCGGCTGGCGCTGCTCGAGGCGCTGGAACTGGAGGGGCAGCTCACCGCCACCCAGGCCGGCGAGATTATCGGCGAGGCGCCGAACACCTGCTCGTTCCATTTCCGGCAGCTGGCCAGGTACGGGTTCGTCGAGGAGGCCGGCCCGGCGCCGGGCCGGTCCCGGCCGTGGCGGCTGACCACGTTCCGGATGCATTTCACCGACCTGCACGCGGACCCGGACACGGCGATAGCGGCCCGGGAGCTGTCCCGGATGCTGCGGGAGCGGTACTTCACCCGGCTGGCCGCGTTCTACGCGACGCGGCCGGAGTACCCGCTGGCCTGGCAGGAAACCACCGGCGCCGGCCAGGCGCTGCTGCACGTCACGCCCGAGGAGCTCAAGGCGGCCGACGAGCAGATCATGGCCATCTTTGACCGTTACCGGGACCGCAACACCGACCCGGCGAAGCGGCCAGCGGACTCCCTGCCCGTCGAGGTCCTGGTGTTCGCCTATCCCGTGCGGCCCGCGGCGAGATAGGGGACCCGGTGCGCGGGCTGCTGGCTCACCGCGACGCCCGGATCTACCTGGCCGGGCAGGTGTTCTCGCTGTTCGGTGACTCCAGCCTGTGGCTGGCCATGGGGATCTGGGTCAAGACCCTGACCGGCAGCAACGCGCAGGCCGGGCTGGTGGTCTTCTTCTTCACCGCCCCGTCGCTGCTGGCCCCGGCCCTGGGGCTGCTGGCCGACCGGGTCCGGCGGCGGCCCCTGCTGCTGGCCGCCAACACCCTCACCGCGGGAGTCGTGCTGGCTCTGCTGGCGGTCCGCGGCCCGGGGCAGGTATGGCTGATCGACGCGGTGATGTCCGGCTACGGAATCTCCTACATCATCCTCGGACCGGCCCAGTCCGGCCTGTTGACGGTCATGGTCCCCGCCGGGCTGCTCCCCGACGCCAACAGCGCGCTGCGCACCGCTCAGGCACTGCTGCGCCTGATCGGCCCGCTGGCCGGCGCTGGCCTGTTCGTCGCCGCCGGCGCCCATGCCATCGCGGTCATCGACGCCGCCACCTTCGCCTTCCCGGTGGTCTCGCTGCTGCTGCTGCGGGTACGCGAACCCGCGCCGCAGCCGGCGGCCGGCCGCTGGGCCGCCCAGCTGACCGCCGGAGCCCGGCACATCTGGCGCACCGTCCAGCTGCGGCACGTCATCGCGGCGGGCGCCTGCACGACCACGGTGGCCGGCTTCGCCGAGACCATCACCTACGCCATCGCCAGCAACGGGCTGCACCGGCCCGCCGCCTTCGTCGGAGTCCTCGCCGCCCTGCAAGGCGCGGGCGCGGTCACCGGCGGGCTCGCCGCCGCCGCGCTGGTCCGCCGGCTCGGCGAAGGACGCCTGATCGGCATCGCCATGCTCACCGCCGCGGCGGGCGCCGCCCTGCAGATCCCGCCCCTGCTGCCCTCGGTCCTGGCCGGCGACATCATCTTCGGCACCGCCATCCCCTGGCTAGTCGTCGGCCTCATCACCCTGAGCCAGCGCCTCACCCCGCCAGACCTGCAAGGCCGCGTCTACGCCGCCGCCGAAACCCTGATCACCACCCCCCAGACCATCTCCATCGCCCTGGGGGCCGCCCTCATCACCCTCACCGGCTACCAGACCCTGCTCACCGCCATGGCCGCCACCATCGCCCTCGCCGCCGCCTACCTCCTCACCCGCCCTGAGCAGCGGCACCCAGCACGCCAGCCCACGCCCACCGGAATGGCGGCCTCCGCCGCCAGCCCGGCCAGCCAGCGGGCTTTCGCAACCTCACCCGCACCTGCCAACGCGCACACCTCCGGTCCGCTCGATCCAGCCGGCACGCACGCCGGAGAACCTCGGCAATCGGCCACCGCGCCGGATTTCTGACCGGCTGGCTGATGATCGCCGCCTCGTCGGCAGGGTCGGGGTAGAACCCGGCGAGGAACTCGTCCCGGGTGTAGCGGCGAACTCGATGGGGATGCACTGCGGGGTGCGCCGCCAGGGACTTGAACCCCGAACCCGCGGATTAAGAGTCCGCTTATATATTCGATTTTACTTCTTCACCTCGTATCATTATGTGCCGGGACGTGTCGCGACCTGCCGGACTGTGCGGCAGGCCACGAGAGCGGATGTCGTGTGATGCCGGCCGCTACCGGGCCGTACCGCGACATCCGAGCAAACATGGAGCAAACATAGGGGCGCTCGTTCGTTTCGGCGGCAGATACAGTCCGTAATATCCCCTGCTCGCGTGGCTGCGAGCTGGAGGGCGTTCCCGGCCCCGGGACTCTGCTGAAGATCGTGACGGATTAACCCGAGCCTGGTGCCCGGGCGTCTGGTGAGCAGGGATTGCCGGAGGCTCGCGGTGACAGGGAGTGATCGACCCCTGGTAGACCTGCTATGTACCTTGCATGGACCTAGGCAAAGTCGTGCAGGGGTGTGAGCTGTCGGCGTCCTCCATAGCGATTCTGGTCCTGACTGCGGCACCGTGGTCTTCGAGTCGGCCCTCGGGGTGGCCAAGCAGCGGATCGGCGCCCGGTTCGGGTCGGCGGCCAC
>JASHUI010000515.1:0-2656 GCA_030040095.1 Streptosporangiaceae bacterium
TGCCCGGGCGACGCCGGACCCGGTCCGCCGCCCGGCGGGAGCCCCCGGCCCAGCCGGGTGGGGCCATCGAAGCGGGCGAGGCGGTCGCGCCAGTACTGGCGGGCGCGCTCCCCGCGCGGCAGGGTGACGTCAGCGGAAATGGCCATGAGCAGTCCCATTCCGTTCCTTGGCGGCCGCGCCGGTCCCGGAACACTGTAGCCGCGACCCCGCGCGGCCGTCCGCGCCGCGCACGCTTGTTTCGGCCGCCGCCGCGCACCTAGCCTGTGGAGGCTTTGCCGGGGCAGGGCCGCTGCCCGGCGACGCGACCGCGGCGTGAAAAGGTCGGACGGGAAGTGCCATGAGAGTAAATGCCTGGAACGAATGGGACCGGCTCACCCACGTGATTGTCGGACGGGCGGACAATGCCGTGATCCAGGCCGAGGAGCCCTCTGTGATCAGGGACTTCCCCGAGCACGGATTCCCGCGCGGCAGCTACGGGCCGATGCCGGCGGACATGGTGGCCACGGCCAACGAGCAACTCGACGACTTCGCCCGGGTGCTCGAGCGGCGCGGGATCCGGGTCGACCGCCCGTGCCCGCTCGACTTCAGCCAGCCCGTCAGCACGCCCGAGTGGACCCAGGCGACGATGGCCGGCTGCATGCCCCCGCGGGACATCCTGATCACGCTGGGCAACGAGTTGCTCGAGGCCACGATGTCGGCGCGCAGCCGGTGGTATGAGTACCTGTGCTACCGGCCGCTGATCGAGCAGTACTACCGCGAGGACCCGCGGATGCGCTGGGAGGCCGCGCCCAAGCCGCGCCTGACGGACGCGTCCTACGTGGAGAACTTCTGGGAGGAGTTCGACGCGCTCTCCCGGGACGACCAGATCGAGCGGGCGCAGCGCGGCGACCTGGTCCTGACCGAGGCTGAGCCGTTGTTCGACGCGGCGGACATCGCCCGGTTCGGCACGGACCTGTTCGTGCAGCTGTCGCTGGTGACCAACCGGGCCGGGGTCCGCTGGCTGACCCAGCACCTGCCCGGCTTCCGGGTACACGATGTCACGTTCGCGAACCACAACCCCATGCACATCGACGCGACCTGGGTCCCGCTGCGGCCCGGGCTGATCCTGCACTGCGGCGCCCGCGCGGCCGCCGATGACCTGCTGCAGTACTGCAAGGTCAACGACTGGCAGGTGGTGCAGGCGGCCCAGCCCGCCCGGACGGCGCAGACGCTGCCGCCGCTGACCTACTGCACCCCGTGGCTGTCGATGAACGTGCTCAGCCTCGACCCGAAAACCGTCTGCGTGGAATCCACCGAGGTCGCGCAGATGGATCAGCTCGACAAGCTCGGATTCGAGGTCATACCCGTGCCCCTGTGGGATGTTGCCCCGTTCGGCGGCGGCCTCAACTGCGCGACCACTGACATCTGCAGGGAAGGGGCCAAGGCGGACTATTTCCCGCGGCGCTACGGCCGGTTCTGAGAACCCGGCCGCCTTCGCTGCGGTGCGTTCAACTGCTGACGATTTGCGGTTGAACACGCATGCCGCTTTCGCTAATAGTGCGCAAAGCCGAAGAATTACCATTAACCGGTTATGAGCGGTCTGATAGCGCGCGGACGGCATTGACCCGAATATCCGGCGACCGGACCCGGAAGGGGGGCACGCCATGACCCCGACGACGTCGCCATGGTCCGAGACGGTCGAAGGGTTCAGGCTGTCGGCGCAGCAGGCCGCGCTGTGGCTGGGCGACCGGGACCGGCCGCAGAGCCGTGTCTGCTGCACGGTCTCGATCACCGGACCGGTCGACGAGCCCGCCCTCCGCGGCGCCCTGGAGTCGCTGGTCGCCGAGCACGACGTGCTGCGAACCCGGCTGCGCGGCGTGGCCGGCATGACGCTCCCGCTGCAGGTGGTCGTCGGCGACGTCGCGGTGCCGTGGCGGTCGCTCGGCCCGCCCGCGCCCGCGCCCGCCGTCGTCGAGCGGGAGCGGGACGAGCCGATCGACGCGCGGCGCGGTCCGGTGATGCGCGCCGTGCTGGTGCGGGGCGGCCGGGGGCCGGACGTTCTCCACCTCGAGTTTTCCGCGATGATCGCCGACCTGCGGACCGCGGCGTGCCTGGTCACCAGGCTGGCCGAGCGCTACCGGGCACGCGCGGACGGACCGGGACGCGACGAGCGGGCCGCGACCGAGGTGGGGTATGCCCAGTTCGCCGAGTGGCAGCACGAGACGCTGGCCGACGGCGCGGCGCGCGAGAGCATCGACTACTGGCGGGCCTACCTGCCCTCGTTGCCGGAAGACCGGTCCCTGGCCATGCTCGCCGCCGGGCCAGCCCAGGGCGGCGCGGGAGCCCGGCACGGCGGGTCATGGCCGCGGGGCGCGCTGTCGCCCGGGCAGGTGGCCGGGCTCGAGATGCTGGCCGGGCGGACGCAGGCGACGCCGGAGGCCGTCTTGCTGACCGTCTGGGGCTGTCTGCTTTGCCGCCTGACCGGCCAGCGCGACGTGATCATCGCCACCGCCTTCGACGGCCGCGGGTTCGAGGAGGTGCGCGGCGCGCCCGGGCCGTTCGCCACGACCCTGCCGGTGCGGGTCGCGACCGCGCGCGGCCAGCGCTTCGACGCGGCCGTGCGGCAGATCGGCGAGGTCATGGCCGCCCACCGGGACCACCAGCACTTCGCCGGGGC
>JASHUI010000516.1:0-11709 GCA_030040095.1 Streptosporangiaceae bacterium
CCCGGGGCGCAGGTCGTGCTCGACCAGCTCGCCGCCTGCGGAACCTGCGACCAGGTCCGCGAGCAACTCCAGCCCTGGGACGGCGCAGCCGACATCGTCACAATCCTGCTGCCGCCGGGCATGGCCTGGCACAACATCGAAGCGACCCTCCAGGCGGCGGCGCCAGGCGCGCGGCCGGGGCGCGCCCAAAGGGACCGCTCGGCCGCCGCGGCCGGCCAGGCCACTCCCAGGGGGGACGGCCGAAGATAGCGACCCCGGCGGCGCTGACCTCCGCTATTCAGCGCCAAGGGTCAGCTGGGTGGCAATGGCTTTCATGTGGCTATGAGCTGGGGTTTCACGTCACGGCGCGGGCCGGTGATGTCGCCGGCGACCCTTGCGATTTCGAAGAGGTTGCCGGTGTCGCCGGTGTGGACGAAGGCGACGTTGCTTCCGGGTGGGATCTGGCCGGTGCGGGCGTGGTCGAGCATGCCTGCCAGGCCCTTGCCTGTGTAGACGGGGCCGACAAAGATTCCCTGGTGGCGGGCGAGTTCGCGGATGGCGGCGGTGCTCTGGGGGGACGGGACGGCGTAGTCCTCTCCGATGAACCGCTGGTCGACATCGATCTGGGCGCGGATGGTGTCGTCGTCAGGGATGTCCGCGCCCAGGGCCGCCAGGACGCTCTTGGTGCGGTCGACGATGATGCCGGGGTTCATCCAGTCGGTGTCGTTGTAGCCGCAGATGGCGATCGAGCGGAACCGGACCGGGTGGCCGAGCGCCAGCTTGGCGGCCAGCATCCCGGGCAGCGCAGTGCCGGTGCCGATGGTGTGGTAGATGAAGTCCGGCTCGATGCCGGCCGCCTGGGACTGTTCGAGTATCTCCGTGAAGGTCATGGCATGGGCGGTGAAACCGGCTTGGTGTGCCCCGCCGGTCGGGACGATGAGAACCCGGTGGCCGGCGGCCTCCAGTTCCTGCTTACGGTCCGCCATGGCGTTGTTGATCCGGGCCATGTCCTGTTCGGAGTCCCAGTACGCGCCGCCATCGGTGGTGAAGAAGTGCGTCTCGACATCCATGGCCTTGTTCAGCAGCAGGTTGCCGCGGTACTCCTCGATCTCGCCGTGCCGGCTGGCGTCACGGGTGAGGAACAGGATGGGGGTTATGCCAGCCACCCGGCACGCGGCGGCGAACTGCAGGCCTGAGTTGGTGAGGAAGACGCCCTGGGTGATCACGTGGGTGATGCCCTCTTCGGCGGCGCGGCCGAGGATGAATTCGGCCAGGCGGGTCTTGCTGCCGCTGACCGCGCCCGGTCCGGCCAGGTCCTCCCGCTTCATGAAGAAGTTGACGCCATAGATGGCGGACAGGTTCGGCAGGGCATGAAAGGGGGTCGGGTAGAAGCCGATCCGCAACCGGGGCAGCTTGTTCACGGCGTTGCGCAGTTGAAAGGCGTCCATGACCCCCATCCTGAGTGCGGTCGTGAATAAGATCAAACGATCGTTTTTAATAATCTGATAAGCTGACCTTATGCGGCGCTGGCCGTTCGACCCCTCCCATCTGCGCACCCTGGAGGCAGTGGCCCGGCTCGGTTCCTTCGCCGCGGCCGCCGATGAGCTCGGCTACACCCAATCCGCGGTATCGCAGCAGATCGCCGAGCTCGAACGTCGCGTCGGAACCAGGGTTCTCAACCGCCGGCCAGTCAGGCCCACCCAGCCCGGCACGGTACTGCTCGCAGCACAGACCGCCTTCCAGACCACGATGAGCATCACCGCCACCGAACTGGCCGCACTCGGCGAGGGCGCCAGCGGCACGGTCCGGCTCGGCGCCTTCGTATCCGCCGCCGCGTCGATCGTCCCCCCAGCGCTGGCCAGATTGCGATCATCCAACCCCGCTGTGCACGTCACCTTGCGCCAGCTCGAAACCAGCCAGAGCTACCACGCTCTGCTGCGCGGAGACCTCGACCTCGCCGTCACCTTCGACTACGACGGCACCCCGCAACCGGCACCGGACGGGATCATCCGCCACGTGATCCGGATCGATCCGCTGCTGATCGTCCTGCCGGTCTCTCACCCGCTCGCCAGTCACCAGGAAGTCGATGCGGCCGATCTGGCGCCGGACGCGTGGATCCGCACCCCCGTCGACGCGACCCAGCCCGCGACCGCGCTACCGGGAGCCCGCCCTCACCGGGACGCGGATCGGCTCGGGTTCGAGGGAGATGACTTCCGGACCGTGATCAACCTCGTCGCTGCAGGTCTCGGTGTCGCGCTCCTGCCCCAGCTCGCGCTACACGACGCGCCCGCCGGGATAGCGGCGCGGCCGGTCAGGGGCGCGACAGTCAAACGCCGCATCTACCTGGCCCGGCTCGACACCCGCAACACCCCCGCCGCCGTGACAACGCTGGAGAGGTACCTCGCCAATCCAGGCACACCATGAGGCAAGCGCACCGAGCGGTTGAGGCTGACGCCTCGCAGGCGGCTTGTCCCTGATCCTTGACAGCGTCAGCCGGCGGGTGAGATCACTAGGTGACTGGAGCTTGCTGGGGGGAGAAATGTCAGCAGGAAATAACCAGCGTGGTCCGGGCGTGCGCGTTCTCATCAGTGGAGCCCTGGTATTGGGATTGGCCGCGGTGGGTGGCGCCATTGCTGCCGCGACCACACCCAGCTCATCGTGGCTATGGCGGACCGGGGGCGCTGCGGTTGGCGCGGCCCTGGGGCTGGCTGCCGCTATCGCAGCGGACCGGGTTCGTCAGCGCCACGAGGCTAAGGCGGCTGCGATGCGTGCCCGGGACGCGGTTCTGGAGACGCTTCTCGTCGATCTGGCTGGCGATCGCAGTGTCTTTGACGTATTGCTGGCTACCGGCACTCAGCCGGCTCCGTTCCGGGGCCGACGGGATGACCTGGCCCGGCTCGAGCGGTGGTGGGAAGAGCGCAAGCAGCCGGTCGCGGTGGTGACCGGCGCCGCGGGGGTCGGCAAGACCAGGCTGGTCACTGAGTTCGCCCAGCGCAGGAGCGCACCATGGATGAGCGGATGGCTCAGCGAGGGGCGCGGCGCAGAAGTGGTGGCGGCCATCCGGGCCTGCGGTGACCCGGCGCTGATCCTGGTAGATGACGCCGACCAGCGGCCGGACTTGGCTGACCTGCTGGCAAGCCTGAAAACCAACCCTGGCACCAGGCCGGAGGTGCGGGTCATTTTGATTAGCCGCGCCGCGGGCCTGGCGGGCCAGATGGCGCCCGAATTGAAGGATCGGCACCGCGGGCTGATAGACGGGATCCGTGAACTGCCGCTGGGCCGATTCGGCGGTGCTGATGACAGGGCCCGCTGGTTCGGTGAAGCGGTACGGGCCTACGCCAAGGCGCGTCAGGTGCCGCCGCCGGACCTGCCCGCTCACCTTGGCGGCTACGTCACGGACCCAGCTGAGCCGATTCTCACCCTGCATGCGCACGCGCTGCTCGCGGTGCTGGACTCGGAGTTTTCGCGGCCCATGAGGCCCCGTGCTGAAGCGATGCCTTTCGATCAGATCGCCGCGGCGTTGTTCGCCCATGAACAGCAACGCTGGCTCAGCTCGGCGCGTCGCCTTGAATTTGGCTTAACCGACCTGACGAGCGCTGTCCAAGCTCAAGCGATCGCGGCTCTGCTGCTGGCCGGGCCCAATGACTGGGAGCAGGCCGAAGCGGCGCTGCGTCGCGTTCCCGAACTTAGCGAAGCCCAGGCGGAGCGACGGGGAAACATCCTCCGATGGGTTGCCCACCTTTACCCCGGTGACCCGCCATGGCCGATCCAGATCAAACCCGACATGCTGGCCGAGTGGTTTGCCGTTACCCAGCTCGCCCAGAGCCCAGGCTTGGCGGGTCCGCAGCAACTGATGACCCCGGCCCAAAAGGACACACTGCTGGTGGTCATGGCCAAAGCCAGCGATCATGTGGCCCAAGCAGTCAAACTGTTCGCTGATATCGTCGCGAGCGATCCCTCCGGCTTGGCCGAGGCGGCCATCACGGCCGCTCTGACGGCCTCCACAGGCCGCCAGGCGCTTGACGGCGAGCTTGCCAGCCTGATCTGCCGGACCACCTGGTCAGCGGACACTCTGGGCCGGATCGAGGAAAAGCTGACCAATCAGCTGCCTCGAACCTGGGAGGCTGTCGCCGAAGCCCAGGTCAAGATCGCCCGAGCCGGCCCAGACACAACCCGTCTCGCCACAGCATTGGGCACCTACAGCATCCGCCTTGTTGAAACTGGCCGGTATCAGGAGGCGCTGGCCGCGGCGGAGGAAGCCGCCGGCATGTGGCGGCAGCTCGCCCGCGACGACCCCGCCTACCAGCCCGACCTCGCCGCAACACTGAACAACCTCAGCGTCCGCCGTGCGGAACTCGGCCGGTCCCAGGAGGCGCTGGCCGCGGCAGAGGAAGCCGCCGGCATGTGGCGGCGGCTCGCCCGCGACGACCCCGCCCACCAGCCCG
Organism: Streptosporangiaceae bacterium; assembly: GCA_030040095.1. Taxonomy (GTDB): domain Bacteria; phylum Actinomycetota; class Actinomycetes; order Streptosporangiales; family Streptosporangiaceae; genus JASHPR01. Next base: position 4,425 of record JASHUI010000516.1, read on the forward strand.
ACCTCGCCGCAACACTGAACAACCTCAGCGTCCGCCGTGCGGAACTCGGCCGGTCCCAGGAGGCGCTGGCCGCGGCAGAGGAATCCATCGGCATGTGGCGGCGGCTCGCCCGGGACAACCCCGTCCAGCAGCCCGACCTCGCCTCGGCAGTGAATAACTGCAGCGCCCGCTTTGGGGACCTCGGCCGGTACCAGGAGGCGCTGGCCGCGGGGCAGGAAGCCGCCGGCATGTGGCGGCAGCTCGCCCGCGACGACCCCGCCCACCAGCCCAACCTCGCCGCAACACTGAGCAACCTCAGCATCCGCCTTTCGGACCTCGGCCGCGACCAGGAGGCACTGGCTCCTGCGGAGGAGTCCGTCGACATAAGGCGGCAGCTCGCCCGCGACAACCGCGCTTACCAGCCCGACCTGGCCTCAGCACTGAATATCCTCGGCAACCGCCTGGCGGACCTCGGCCGCTACCAGCAGGCGCTGGCCGCGGCGCAAGAAGCCGTCAGCATGTGGCGGCAGCTCGCCCGGGACAACCCCGCCAACCAGTACAACCTCGCCGAGGCACTGGGCAACTTCGGCACCCGCCTTGGGCAGCTGGGCCGCGATGAGGAGGCGCTGGCCGCCGCCGAGGAAGACATCGGCTTGTGGCAGCAGCTCACCCAGGACAACACCATCTATCTGCCCAGCCTCGCCACCGTGGTGGACAACCTCGGAGTCTTTCTGGGGCGGCTCAGCAGAAGCCTCGAGGCGGTGGCCGCCGCGGAGGAGGCCGTCGGCATGTGGCGGCCGATCGCCCGCGACAACCACGTCCACCAGCCCCGCCTCGCCAAAGCGCTGGGTCACCTGGGCCTCTTTTTGAGGGAGGTGGGCCGCGGCAGGGAGGCGCTGGTTGCCGATGAAGAAGCCGTCGAATTGTGGCGGAGCCTCGCCCGGAGCTACCCCGACCAATATCAAGACACCTATAACCGCAAACTTGCCGAATTCCGTCGCACTCTGGACCTGCAGCAGCAGGAAACGGCGAGCATTCTATTGCACCTCGCCGACAGCAGTCTCGACGGGGATCAGCCACGGCACAGTTGACAGCAGCCGGCCTGGCCGGCCCGGGTCGTTCACGACCCGGGCTCCGGCGGGCGGGTTCCGGGCGAGGCTGGTGACATCCCTGACATGCGCTCAATCGATTTCTGGAAATACTGGCTAGGGCAACTTCTATCCAACTTCGGAAGCGCCTTCGTCACGTTTGCCACCCCGCTGCTTGTTTACCGCCTGACGGGCTCGGCGGTGAATCTCTCGCTAGCCGCCGTGTTCTCGTTCCTGCCGTACATCCTGTTCGGGCTCACTATCGGCACCCTCGTCGACAGGGTCCGGCGCAAGAAGCTCATGATAACGACCGACATAGCTCGCGGCGCCATGCTGGCCACGATACCAATCCTCAGCCTGGCCGGACTGCTGAGCGTATGGTGGCTCTACGCCGTCGCGTTTGTTAACGGCACGCTCTCGATCGCCTTCCGGGGAGCCGAATTCGCGGCCATCAAGAGCATCGTGCCCGAGAGCATGCTACTGACCGCCAATGCACGCATACAGTCGAGCTTCCAGGCCGCGCAGTTTATCGGTCCTGTGTTAGGCGGCCTGATGGTCGGCGCCGGTCTATCTATACCGGCGGTCTTCACCATCACCGCCCTCACGTATCTCATCTCCGCTGTGTCGCTGGCCCTGATACAGACCGACTTCAAAGGAGCCCCGCCCCCGGTAAGGAAACGGCTTCGCGTCGAGGTAATGGAGGGCCTCCGTTTTATATTCCGGAACCCCGTCCTACGCAACATCAGCATGCTCACCGCTCTGGTGAATTTCTTCGCGGGGGCCATCTGGGCCGAGCTGGTCATCTTCGCCAAGCATCAGTACGGCGCCTCCGACGCGCACATCGCGGTGCTGTACGCGTGCCAGCCGCTCGGCGCCTGCATCCTGACCTTCCTGGCCGCGCGCACTCGCCGTTACGTATCCTTCAGCGTGGCAACACTTGGTGCGTTGATGTCTTATGGTGCCCTTATCTTCCTGGCTTCCCTCCTGCGCGGTTACTGGGCCGCCATCCCGGTCTGGACCGTCGCCGGCGGCCTGCCCTTTTCCTTCAGCGTCCACACGGTCTCGCTGCGGCAGAAAATCGTGCCTGACCACCTGTTGGGCAGGGTGATGACGGCCACCCAGACCATCGCGTGGTGCGGGCTTCCGGCCGGAGCGGTCGTCGGCGGGCTCGCGATCACCGCGACGCACAACGTGTCATTGGTCTATGCGGCGGTCGGGCTGATGATCTTCATGATCACCTCCGTGTTCTGGTTCACCGCGCTCGGCCACGCTGACCAGTTCCTCAACCCGGCGGAGGAGGGCGCGCCTGCCTGAGTCAACCGCAGACAGCCGCTCACCATGAATTATCACATCTGATATCATGGAGAGATGCCGGAGAAGCTTCCGGGTCAACGTTGCCCACAGGCTGACTCTCTCGCCGACGCCAGCCCCGAACTGCTGGCCGTCCTGGAGTCCGCGTCGCGCTTGCAGCAGTTGGTTCCTGACGCCGTTCTTGTCGGAGGCTCGGCGGCGGCCTTGTATGCGGGCCACCGGGATTCCTACGATCATGATCACGTTCTCGCGGACTTGCGGGAGCGGTTCGACGTTGTACTGGATGCTCTCGAATCCGAAGGCGGGTGGGTAACCAACCGGGTGGTTCCGGGGAAGATCATCCTCGGCCAGCTCGGGGATATCGAGGCCGGCGTTCGCCAGATGATCCGGACCCGGCCACTGGAAACCGCGCGGGTCGTGCTTCCGTCAGGACGTGTGCTGACGGTTCCCACGGCAGAGGAGACGCTTCGGATCAAGGGATTCCTGATCGTGCGGCGCAACCAGACCCGTGACTACCTGGATGTCGCCGCCCTGGCCGATCGCTACGGCATCCTCGGGGCAGCACAGGTACTGGCCCGGATCGACGACTACTACGCCGACCAGCACGGCGAGGGCCGGGGCGTTGCCGCACAGCTAGTCCGCCAGCTTGCCGATCCTCGTCCAAAAGACTCATCGGTGACAAGGCAACTAGACGCGTATCGCAACCTGGCGTCCCGCTGGACCGACTGGGGCGAGGTGCGATCGGTATGCGGTCAGCTGGCCGCCGACATGCTCGAAGCAGAGGTATAGCTCGTGGCACTGGCATTCCGCAACCTGGCCATTACGCCTGAAGCCCCCGTTTCGCAGTGGCCGACCGAGGCTGTGCTGACCGCGCTCGAACGGGGCGACCTGGCCGACTGGCACCGGATCGTTGTCGCTGTAAGGGCTGATCCCTGGGGAAAGACTGCGCGGCAGGTGGAAGAGGTGCTCAGCTACTCACGCCCCTATGGCATCGCCGAAGCCATGCAGACGGCGCTGTCCCGTGCCCGTGAACAGGCCGAGGCACGCGAGCGCGCAGCGGTCGCCGCCGAAATCAGGGAAGCTGTCGCGCGCTCGGGACTGAGCCGGGCGGACTTCGCATCCCGGATCGGGACCTCCGCCTCGCGGCTGTCCACCTATACCTCTGGGAAGGTGACCCCCTCGGCAACCCTCATGCTCCGGATCCGCCATGCAGCTGACCGGCAATCGCGCAGGGAGGGCTGATCGACCCCGGCCGTCCGGGCAGCGCGACCTGGTGACCGCGCCGGGCTCCTCCCCGCGAGCGGGCCCGCGACCGCGAATCGCTGCTGGCTACGGCGAGAAATCGCCGGCGAACGCAGCTTCTGACTGAAAATAGTGTTAGCGGCCGAACGGCGCTCGCAGACCTTGGCCACGGAACGAGCATCCCCGGAGAGGGGCTGATGGACAGCAGATGGGACGCCGAGCGGGCGGCGGAGCACGTCGGGGATCTGGCTCTGCGGGTCTACAGCTCCAGGCTGATCGGCGAAGACCGGTCGCTGGTGCTGTACGGCGGCGGGAACACCTCGGTGAAGATCCGTGCCGCCAATTTTCTCGGCGAGGAGGAAGACCTTCTCTACGTCAAGGGCACAGGGCTCAACCTGGACGACATCACCGAGGAAGGCTTCGCCCCGGTCCGGTTGCGCCACCTGACCGCGCTGGCTGCGCTTGCGGAGTTGCCTGATGTGGAGATGGCCAGGCAACTGCGGCTGGCTACGGTCGAGCCGACCGCGCCGGCGCCGTCGGTCGAAGCGATCCTCCACGCGGTCTTGCCGTTCAGGTTCGTGGATCACGCGCACGCGGATTCGGTGATCGCGCTGACCAATACGCCTTCCGGTGCGGCGCACGTTCAGGCGGCTTACGGCAGCACCGTGGTGGTTGTCCCGTATGTGATGCCGGGCTTCGAGCTGGCCAGGGTGGTGGCCAGGATCGTGGCCGACGGCCTAGGGCCGCAGGTCACAGGGTTGATCTTGCCGAGCCATGGCCTGTTCTCATTCGCCGACAGCGCTCGTGAGAGCTACGAGCGGCTGATCGGGCTGGTCACCATCGCGGAGGACTACCTCAGGCAGCACGACGCGTGGAACATCGCGGCGCCGTCTGGCCCGGTTCCCGCACCCGCCGGCCCGGCCATCGCGCAGTTGCGTCAGCGGATGTCGGCGCTGGCTGGCCTGCCCATGCTGCTCAGCCAGCGCCCGGATCGGCTGGCTGCCGACTTCGCGCGCCGCGGCGACGTCGCTCGCCTGTCGCAGCAGGGGCCGGCCACGCCCGATCACGTCATCCGCACCAAGCGGGTGCCGTTGCTCGGCCGGGATGTCGACGGCTTTGCCGCGGACTACCGGGACTACTTCGCGCGGCACGCCGCCGAGCATCCGGATGGGCCGGGCCTGCGGATGCTCGACCCGGTGCCGCGGCTGCTCCTGGATCCCGAGCTCGGGCTGTGCACGGCCGGGAGGTCTGCGGGTGAGATGGCCGCGGCCGCCGAGATCTATCACCATACGATCGAGGTGATCTTGCGGGCAGAGGCGCTGGAGCGCTGGCAAGCGCTCACCGCTACGCAGATATTCCAGGTCGAGTACTGGGATCTCGAGCAGGCCAAGCTCCGCCGGGAAGGCCCCGAGCCCGAACTCGCCGGAGAGGTAGCCGTGGTCGCCGGCGCTGCCTCAGGCATCGGCCGGGCTTGTGCGCAGGCCCTGGCCGCGGCGGGTGCGGCGGTGTGCGGGATCGACCTCAACCCGGCCGTCGGCGGCATGGCGCCCGGTCCTGGGTATATCGGCATCACCTGCGACGTGACCCGCGGTGATCAGGTGCAGGGGGCGATCGAGCGAGCGGCGTGCGAGTTCGGCGGCATCGACATGCTCGTGCTGTCGGCCGGGGTGTTTCCGCCCTCCGCCCCGATCGGCACGCTGTCCGCGGCGGACTGGTCGGCGGCGTTCGCGGTCAACGCCGATGCCGCGCTCACCACGATGCGCGCGGCCTATCCGTACCTGCGGCTCGCGCCGCGCGGCGGCCGGGTGGTCGTCATCGCGTCGAAGAATGTGCTGGCACCAGGCCCGGGTGCCGCCGCCTACTCGGCCTCGAAGGCCGCCCTGACCCAACTCGCCAGGGTGGCGGCGCTGGAGTGGGGAGCCGACAAGATCCGCGTGAACATGCTTCATCCGAACGCGGTCTTCGACACCGGCCTGTGGACCGAGGAAGTCATCGCGCAACGCGCCGCCGCCTACGGCATCAGCCCAGCCGAATACCGCACTCGCAACGTGCTGGGCACCGAAGTGCGCAGCACGGACGTGGCGGCGCTCGCCGCCGCCATGTGCGGCCCGCTTTTCGCCAAGGTGACCGGCGCGCAGCTACCGGTCGACGGCGGCAACGAGCGCGTCATATAGCTCAGGTGTGCTGCCGCGGGCCTGGCACGATGCCAGGGAAATGACCGCGGTCAACCGTGCCGCCCGAGACCCCGGTGCATGGCGCCGGGCAGCTTGAGGGGCCAGGCGCTGGGGTATGAGGCGCCCGCGGGGGAGAATCGGACTGGCCGACTGGTACGGCGCGTACCTTGCAGCGGAGCAGGCCGGGACGGAGCTGCCGAGATGACCGATTATGACGTGATCGTGTTCGGCGGAGGGGCGCCGGGGGAGCATTGTGCCGCGGCAGTGGCTCGGCGGGGGCTACGCGTCGCCGTCGTCGAGCGCGAGCTCGTCGGCGGTGAATGCACCTACTGGGCTTGTATTCCGTCGAAGTCGCTGCTGCGCCCGGGTGAGGCGGTACACGGCGCACGCGAGGCCGCCGCAAGCGCGGAGGTTGACGTCCAGGCCGCGCTGGCCTGGCGGGACTTCATGGTGTCGAACTATTCCGACGCCGGCCAGCAGCGCTGGCTGGCGAGCCGGGGCATCGACCTGCTGCGGGGCACGGGCCGACTGGCCGGCACCGGCGTCGTGGAAGTCGACGGCGTCCGCCACACGGCGGACCACGTCGTCGTGGCGACCGGCGCGGATCCGTTCGTGCCCCCGATCCCGGGATTGCGTGACCTCGAGGGCGTCTGGGGTACCCGCGAGGCGACCAGCATGAAGGCGGTGCCGCGCCGCCTGCTCGTCTTGGGTGGCGGGCCCGCGGGCGTTGAGATCGCGCAGATCGTGCGGCGCCTCGGCGGCCAGGCGGTGATCATCGAGGGTGCCGAGCGGGTGCTGCCGCGCGAGGCCGAGACTTTGGGCCAGGCGCTCGGCGAGGCACTGCGCCGGGACGGAATCGAGCTGATGCTCGGGGTGAAGGCCACCGCGGCCCGGCGGGAAGGCGACGAGTACGTCCTGCAGCTCGGTGGCGACGCCGAGGCGCGGGGCGACCGGCTGCTCGTCGCGACCGGCCGGCGCCCGCGCGTCGAGGGGATCGGCCTGGAGACGGTCGGCGTAACGGCCAACCCGCACGGCATCCCGGTCGACGAGCACCTGCGCGCGGGCGAGCGCCTCTGGGCCATCGGCGACGTCAACGGCATCTGGCCGCTCACCCATGTCGGCGAGTATGAGGGAGATGTCGTCGCGGCGAACATCGCCGGCGAAGCACGAGCGGCGAATTACGAGGCCGTTCCGCGCGTGACCTACACCGACCCCCAGGCCGCGGCGGTGGGCGCGATCGAAGCGAAGTACAGCGGCACCGCGGCGCTGTCGGAGGTGCCCAAGACCGCCACCTACACCCACGCCTACGCCGAGTCGAACGGGTTCCTCACGCTGCTCAGCGACGGCGAACGGCTGACCGGCGCCTATGCGGTCGGGCCCGAGGCCGGCGAGTGGCTGCAGCAAGCGACGCTGGCCATCCGGGCCCACGTCCCGGTCGAGGTGCTGAGCGACACGATCCAGCCCTTCCCGAGCTTCTCGGGGATCTACGAC
>JASHUI010000517.1:0-12339 GCA_030040095.1 Streptosporangiaceae bacterium
GGCGGTCCGCGCCGATGATGAGGACCGCGGCGCCCGTCAGGGCCAGCATCAGGCCCAGGGCCGCCGCCGGCGCCACGCCGACCGCGAGGGAACTGGCCGTCACCGGACCGGCGATGTAGGCGAGGTCGAACACGGCCGCGTCGAAGGCGAATGACGTGTGCAGCATCCGGGAGGGCACACGACCCGACCACAAGCTGCGCACGCCCGGGCTGAGCGGAGGCGTCAGGCAGCCCGCCGCCGTGGCCAGAGCGACAAGTGACGCCGCTGGCTGGCGTGCCAGGGCGGCGGCCAGCAGCCCCAGCAGCGCAGCAAGATAGCCACCGGCGCAGATCGCGGCCGCTCGCCTGACCCCGTACCGGTCTGCGAAGCGGCCACGCACCGGCCCTGTCGCGGCCAGCCCGAGCGTGCAGCCCGCCAGGGCCAGTCCGGCCGCCCGCATCGAGGAATGCTGGGCCACCACCAGGAGCACCGTGATGCTCAGCATGCCCTGCGGCAGGCGAGCGCACAGATCCGCCACGGCGAGCCTGCGCGAACCGGGCACCGCGAACAGCTCCCGGTAGGAGCGAAGGCCGCGAGAGGTCACGTCATCGGAGCGCCCGGCACCGGCCGGGACCTGGGGTACTCCATGCGGGTGGATATCTCGTCCGCCATGCGGCGTCCCGCGAACCGCTCAACCAGCCACAACGCGAGATCCAGGCCACTGGTGACGCCCCCGGCGGTGATCAGGGTGCCCTCGTCGACCACCCGGTCCTCTACCACGATGGCACCCAGGGCCGCCAGGTCGCCGCGCGCGCTGTGGTGCGTCGACGCGCGCCGTGAGCCAACGATGCCGGCATGGGCCAGGAGCATGGTTCCCGTGCACACCCCGGCCATGAGGGCGCCGCTCCGGGCCGCGCCGGCCAGCAGGGCTGGCCAGGCGCCCTCGCTGATCTCCCGGCGGACGCCATGCCCGGCTTGCGGCGACCAACCGCCGCCGGGGACCACCACAATGTCGGCACCCGGGCCGAACACGTCATCCGGGATCAGCCGCAGGCCGTAGGCGCCGGTTAACGAACCGGCGGGCACCCGAGCGGTGAGGCGGACGGTGAAGTCAGCACCGGATCTGGCCGCCCGGCGCAGTACCTCCAGGGGGCCGATCACGTCGAGCTCGTCGAAGCCGTCGTAAACGGCGATATCAATGCGCACAACGTCAGGATGACAGACCATCTCTCGGATGGCCGGGCACCATCTTGCCTCTCACCGGGCGGTTCGGGCGCCCGTCGGGGCCGGGGGTACGCGCCTTGTCAAGGCTCCGCCGGCAGTTCTACGATGAAGACTTGGTCGCCTATGCATAGTTTGGGGGGGTTTAGCGTGGGTGCGGGGATGTCAGAACATCCGCTCACCTTTGGCCAGCTTTCGGTGTGGCGGGACATCGAAAACCTGCCCAGGGATCAATGGTATATGCCGAACAATTCCTGGGCGGTTTCTTTACCGGATGGCGTGGCTCTTTCGCGTGTCCGCCGGGCTGTCCGCACGCTTGCGGAAAGACACGAATCGCTGCGGACCACGTTCAGCATCCGTCCCGGAAGTAAGCCCGTCGGGATCCTCCACCAGATCGATTCCGCCGCCGTCGGCCTCGATGTGAAACAGGTGGCACCGCACGATGTCGGTGCCGTGAAGGATTCCCTGGCCCGCATGCCCTTCGACTTGAGGTCGCAGTTCTGCTGGCGCATGTGCGTGACCACCTGCGACCGGCGGCCGCGTTTTCTCGTGGCGGTGCTGAATCACATGATCGCCGACGCCACGGCCCACGCGGTGCTGCGGGCGGAATTAGCCGCGCTCCTCCAGGACCGCCCGCTCGGCGCTGCCCCCAGCCTGGTTGCGCTGACCACCGAGCAGCACTCGGCGCAATGGGCCCGCCGGAACGAGGCCTCCCTGGCGTACTGGCGCCGCATCCTGGCGGATCCGGGATCACGGCCGCCTCAGGGCCCGGCGGCGGATGGCGGGCCCTTCGCCGTCGCCAGCCTGCATTCGGCCGCCGCCTGCGTCGCGGCCCGGACGCTGGCCGACGGGCTGGGCATCTCGACCGCGGCCGTGATACTCGCCGCTTATTACGGGGCGATCTTCCGCGCTACCGGCGCCAGCCGGGCGCGAGTACGGATCATGTCGGGGAACCGGTTCGATCCTCGGTGGCGCGAGCTGGTCACCTCCATGAACCAGTGGATACCGCTCGTCGTGACGCGCCCGGATCACCAGGACTTCCCGGGCTTCGCATCGCAGGTGGCCCGGGCCAGCATGTTCGCCTCCCGCCATGGCATCTATGACGTGGACGAGGCCGCCGACCTCTGCCGCCAGCTGCTCGGCCGCCCCGATGCGCTGGACCTGGACTACTCCTTCAATGTGGTGCCGGCCCCGCCGCCCGCGGGAAGCGCCCAGGACGAGGACGCCGGCATCGTCTGGGGAGCGCCGTTTTCCAGCGCTGGAGCCCGTTTCTACCTGAAGGTCTTCGAACAGGAAGCGCTCACCTTCACCCTGAGGGTACCGGGACACAGCAGGCACAGGGACGGTGCCGAAGGGCTGCTGCGCACGATCAGGGACGTGCTGATCGAGGCCGGGCCGCCGGCGGCCCAGCGGCCAGGCGGCGGCCGACGGCTCGCTCCTGGCGCGGCTGGTCACGGGTAAGCCGGGCCATGGTCGCGTCCGGCGGGGCCCGGCTGGGCCTGTCGTGCAGCCTTGACGGGGACTGCGGACAGGTCGTCATCTTCGTCAATAACCTGTTCTCGTCCCGGCAGACCTGGAGCCGCCTGGTGCCGGAGGCGGCGCGGCGCCACCGGGTGCTCACCTACGACCTGCGCAACCAGGGTGAGTCTGCGGATGCCACCGAGGGGTTCGGCTTGCAGGCCCACGTCGATGACCTTGTCGGCCTGCTCGACGCCTTCGGCGTCGAGCAGGCCTGGCTGATCGGCACCAGCCTGTCCACCTTGATCTGCCGCGAGTTCGGCGTGCAGCATCCCCGCCGGACGGCCGGCCTGATCCTGGGCGGCCCGGCCTTCGGCCCGTTCGGCGGAGGGCGGCGCGATTTCTTTCTCAAATCCTGGCTGCAGACGCTGGAGACCAAAGGGATGGGCGCGCTATTCGCCCAGCTTTACCCGCTCGTGCTGAGCGACAGGATGGTGCAGTGCCACGGCACCACCGGATACCTGGCCCTGCGCGAGGCGTTCGCCGGCCTGTATTCGTCGCCGGCCAGGCTGGCCCGAAGCCTCGCTGCCTTCCAGAATCTCGATGAGCGGCCGGAACGGCTGCGCGCGGTCGGCTGCCCGGTGCTGTTGATGGTCGGTGACGCTGACTTCCTCGCCGGGCCGACGGCGGTAGACATGACCTCCAGGCTTTTCCGGCAGGGTGAGCACCTCGTTTTACCCGGAGCGGGTCACCTTCTTTATGTCGACATGCCGTGGCGCTTCGGGCAGGTGCTGCTCGATTTCATCGGCTCCCACTGCCCGCGCGAAGGAGGCCAGAATGACCACCACCGTTAGCGAGAGCGCGACCGCCGGATCTGGCGTGGCGAGCCTGCTGCAGCGCCAGGCGGGCGAGCACGGGCGGCGGCCGGCGATACGTGAACGCGGCCGCGAGATCAGCTATGCGGACCTGTGCGAGGCCGTGACCAGGCGGGCAGCGGACTTCGATGGCCTCGGCGGCGAGGCGGTGCTCGCCTTCCAGCCCGGACGCGACATCGACTCCCTCATCACCGTGCTGGCCGGGATGGTATCCCAGGCGGTGATCTTGATCGCCGACCCGGCGTGGGGCAGCGATGAGCTCGGCAGCGTGGTAGCCAACTGCGGCGTGACGCACCTGATCGGCCGCCACGGGCAGGCCAGCACGGCGGACGGCCCGCGGCGCGAGCGCGGGCCCGCGCCCCGGCCGGACGGCGTCAGTTTCGGGCGGTTCACCTCCGGCTCCACCGGATCCAGCCGGTGCCTGGGATTTCGTGAGCGCACCGCGCTGACCGCGGCGGGGACCTGGGCAGCCGCGACCGCCCTCGGCCCGGCGGACCGGGTCGCGTGCTGCGCCTCCTTCCATAACGGGCTGGCATTCAACACCTCGTTGCTCTCCGTGCTCGGATCGGGCGCCCAGTTGCTGCTGCCCGGGGACAGGTTGCTGCCGAGCAGCCTGGTCCGGCTGATCGAGACGCACGAGGCCACCAGGCTGGTAGCGTTTCCGTTCTTTCTCGATCTCGTCGTGCAGCAGGGAGCCCAGCAGCACTTCCGCAAGCTGCGGCAGATCGTCAGCAGCGCCGACCGGCTGCAGCCCGGCACCGCGGCGGCGCTGCGCGAGGTCAGCCAGGTCTGCGACTACTACGGCCTGGCCGAGGTCGGTCCGTGTACCTATAACGACGGGGAGCGGCCGGGCTCGGTGGGCCGCCCCCTGCCGGGGGCGAGCATCCGGATCATCCCCGAGCCGCAGGCCGGGCCGGGCGGGGCCGGCCGGGTGACCGTGCGGACCGGCTGGATGGCCGAGGGATACCTGGACGGCGATCCACAGGAATGGGCCGCGCATCTGTCCGATGGCCACTACCTGACAAGCGACCTGGGACGGCTGACCGACGGATTCCTGATCCTCGAAGGCAGAGTCGGCAGGATCGTGAACGTCGGCGGCCGGAAGATCGATCCCGCGGAGATAGAAGAGGCGCTGCGCTTGATCGACGGCGTGTCCTATGCCTGCGTGCTGCTGGTCCACGTGCACGGCCGGCCGGCGCTGGCTGCCTTCATCGAGTCGGCGACTCTCGGCCGGGCCGACGTCCTGCGCTCGCTGTCGGGCAAACTCGCCGACTACAAGATCCCGAGTGCGATACGCATCGCGGCCAAACTGCCCCGCGGCGAGGCCGGCAAGGTTTCCCGGGAACGGCTTCTGGCTGAGTTCCAGGAAGGTTGACACGACTATGGAGATGACCGGCACGCGCACCCGGCAAATAGCGGCAGAACTCAAGGATCTCCTCAGCCAGGCACGAACCGATCAGGTTCCGTTGCCTGCCGACGGTGACGTGCTGCTGCGCGAGGCGGGCCTCAGCTCACTGGACACGGTGGCGTTCCTTGTCCTCATCGAGGATCACTTTGGCATCACCTTCGATGATGACCTGCCCGAGGACACCCTCCGCTCGGTGAGCTCGATCGCCCGCTACCTGGCCGACCTCGGGGCCTGACGCGACCACCGCTGACCAAGGGACGAGAACATGAGCACCGACACGATCCGGCCATCCGCCCCGGCACCCGCGAACCTCGCGCAGCCGGGCACCGGGCGCGCGCCGGCACCAGCAGGAACGGCCCGGACGCCCGCAGAGGCCAAGCTGGTGACGGCGCTGGCGCTCGGCAGCAGGATACTGTCCGCGTCCGGGCACGACGATTTCAACCAGGGACAGATCAGCGGCCGGCTGCCGCATCGGGAGCACTTCTTCATCAAGCAGGCGCTCTGCGGGTTCGATGAGGCCAGCCCGGCCAGCTTCATCACCTGCGCCATCGGACAGGACGGCCCGCCCCTGGCGCCGCCCGAGCTTCCGCTGCATCAGGCGGTCTTCGCCGCCCGCCCGGACGTCACCTGCATCGTGCACTCGCATGCGCCGCAGACGCTCGCGTTCGGAGCCCTCGATCTCGAACTGCGGCCCATCAGCCACGACGGGGCCGTGTTCACCGGGCGGCTGCCGCGGTTCACCGACACCAGCAACACCGTCCTCGACCTCGCCACGGGAGAGGCCATAGCGGCGGTGCTGCGCGACGCGCCTGCCGTGCTGCTGCGCAACCACGGCGGCGTGATCGTCGGCCAGTCGGTGCGGGAAGCGGTGATACGCGCCCAGTTGCTGGAACGCGCATGCCTGCTCCAGCTCCTCACCAGCTCCGCCGGCCAGCGGGCCCATTACTCCTCCGCCGCGGACGTCGCCGCCAAACGTGACTTCATCTACAGCTCCCCGGCCGTCAAGACCTACTGGGAGCATCAGGTGAGAGCGCTGCGGCGGCGGGCGCCGGAAACGGCGGGATGGTGACCGGCTCCGCGCTCCCGCAGGACCTCAGGAAGCAGGACTGCGCCAGCCCGTCCTCGTTCACCTGGCCGATCACCCGGCCCGTGGATCCGTTCCACCGGATCCGGTCGGCGGAAGACCGCCGCCCGGACCGGCAGAACTCCCAGTTCGCCCGCATGCTCGAATGGGCCTACGGCTACCGCGCGGGCGAGAGTGCCCGGCGCCGGGCGCCATCGGCCGGGGCGCTGTATCCCTGTGAGCTCATCACGATCGAGCCCGGCACGGCGGGCTGGCGCTGCTTCCTTTACGACTTCCAGCGGCGGCAACGGATCTGGCTGCCCGCCGTGGACGCCGACGCGGCCGCCCAGGTCATAGGGCTGGCCCAGGGCCAGGCCGCGGTCATAGCCGCCGCCGCGCTCTGGCGCACGGTGCAGCGCTACGGGGCGCGCGGCTACCGGTACTGCGCGCTCGACGCCGGACACGTCATGGGCAACCTGAGCCGGGTGGCCGGCGCCGCGACGAGCCATCCGTCCTGGCGCGCCCCGGCCGGGCCACAGCTGTCCGGATTGCTGGCCCTGCCCGGCTCGGTGGCGGCACTGGCGGTCGGCGTGTTCGACCTGCCGGGACCGGACCTGCCCGCTCCGCCCGGCGCGGTCCGCGTCCGCCCCGGGCCCGCGGGCCAGCCCGGCCATCCCGGCAAGACCGGGCTCCCGGAAGAGCCACCCCTGGTCAGCCCGCAGTTGCTGCGGGCGCTGCGTTTCCACGAGCGCGTCCAGGAGTGTCCGGCGGCGCCCTTGGCCGCGCCGCCCGCGGCCACCGCCGCCGCGGATCTGTTCGGGGCGCTGGAGGCACGCCGCAGCGCGAAGGACTTCCTCGCGGTCGCGCCGGATGAGCTCCCGCCGCGGCGGGTCGCCGCCGTGGCCGAATACCTGGGCGACGGGACGCCGGAGGCGGGCCAGTTCCTCCCGCTCGCGGCGCGCCACGGCCGCGAGCCGCCCGCCGGCACCCTCACCCAAGCTGAGCTCTGCCAGCTGTGCGGGCAGCAAGACCTGGTGAGCCGCGCCGGTGCCGCGTTTCTGTTCACCTGCCAGGCACCGGGTCAGCCAGGCGGGAGCCTTGACCACGGCGGGTTCCTGCGCGCATGCCTGTACGCCGGCATGGTCAGCGCCGAACTCTACCGGCTCGCGGTGAGCCTGCGGCTGGCCTCGACGATGATCGGCGGCTTCTTCGACTCGGCCATGCTGCCCATGTGCGAGCCCGGCCGGTATCCCCTCGCCCTGCAGCTGTTCGGTCGCCCCGAGACCGCGGCCCAGCGCAAGGTGGACGCGGCCGTGATGGTGACGGCCGGTGCCTGACCGCCGCGGCGGGCCGCGCGCGGGCATGGTGTCCAGGCTCCTGCCAGAGCGAGGCCCGAAGAGGCTGCTGGCCACCGCGGTCCTCATCAACACCGCGGGGACCGGGCTGTACACGACGAGCTGCGCCCTGTACTTCACTCGCTCGGTCGGGCTGGCCATTCCGCTGGTCGGCATCGGCCTGACCGTGGCCGCGCTCGTCGGCCTGGCCGCCGGCATCTCGGCCGGGCACCTTGCCGACCGGTGGGACCCGCGCTGGACGTGGGTGGCCACGCTGGTCGGGGAGACGATCACCATGGCGGCGTTCGCCGTGGTGCGTTCCTTCGCGTCCTTCCTGGTCGTCGCGTGCCTCAATCAGCTCGCCGCCAGCGGCGGCGCCGCGGCGCGGACCCCGGTGATCCGCAGGATCGGCGCACCCGACCCGGCACGCTACCGGGCGTATCTGCGGTCGGTCACCAACGTGGGCATAGGCCTGGGCGCGCTCGCGGCAGCGGCCGCGATCCAGGCCGACACCCGCACCGCCTACGTGAGCCTGATCCTCGGCAACGCGGTCTCCTTCTCCGCGTGCGCGCTCGTGGTTCTCATGCTCCCCAGGCTGCCGCCGCTGCCGGTGCCGGAGGGGGCGCGACGCTGGCTGGCGCTGCGCGACGCCCCCTACACCGCCATAACCGCCGTGAACGGCGTGATCTCGCTGGCCTACCCGGTGCTGACCTTCGCGCTGCCGCTCTGGATCGCCGACTACACCCGGGCTCCGCGGTACCTGGTCGCCGCCTCAGTCCTGATCAACACGGTCATCGTGACCGTCTTCCAGGTGCGGGCCAGCCGCGGGGTGGTCACCCCGGCCAGCGCCGGGAAGGCGATGCGGACCGCCTCCCTGGCGCTGCTCGCCAGCTTTATCCTCATCGCCGCCGTGCACGGGATTCCCGCCCTGGCCGCCTCGCTGATCCTCGTCGTCGCGGTGATCATCTACACGTTCGGCGAGCTCCAGCAGGCCGCCGCCTCTTTCGAGCTGAGCTTCGGGCTGGCGCCCGCCCATGCCCAGGGCATGTACGGCGGGGTGTTCGGCATGGGCCAGCAGCTCGCGATCGCCGCCGGCCCGTCGGCCCTGGCGGCTCTGTGCCTCGGCCTGAAGGCAGACGGCTGGCTCATACTCGGTGCCGTGATGACGGCGGCCGGCGCGCTCACCCCGGCGCTGGTGCGCTGGGCCGAGCGAACCAGGGCGGCCTTCTTCGTCGAAGCCGCGGGAGCCGACAGCCCGGCGGCCCGCCCCAGCGGGTCACCTCAGGCCTAGCGGCGATCCAGGGCCGGCGATCCGGCGACCCAGCCGAGCAGCGGGCGGCGGGTGAAGTTGAGCCGGCGCTTCCAGTCGTCGTTGCGCCGGCCGCCTTCCAGCAGCGTGCAGCCCTCGGCGATGGCCGCGGCGATCGTGGCATGCAGCAGGACCAGGTACGGGCTGAAGGCCAGCGACGAATACCCCGTCGAGCCGGCCGTCCAGTTGTGGAACCGCCGTCCGTCGAGGAACGAGATCGACACCGCTACCGGCACGCCGTCGACCCTGATGGTCACCAGCCGCGCCTGCCCGGGGAGCGAGCAGACGAAGCTGGCCAGCGCGTCCTCGCGATACCAGCCGCGGTTGCCGTGCTTGGCCGAGGTGGCGACGCACAGCTGCGCGGCTCGCCGCATCGTGGCCCGGTCGGGCACCCGCACCGTGACCTCGGCACCGGCCCGGTCCGCCAGGCGGAGGTGGCGGCGGATGTCCTGGCGCGCCTTGCGACCGAGGGTGACCAGGTAGTCGTCCGCGGTCCGGTACGGGCGCAGGTCCAGGGTGTAGCGGGCGTCGATGGCGGTGGCCCGCCTGCCGGTGGCCGCCAGCGCCGCCGCGAGCGCGCCGCCTTGCTCTACGTTGACCAAGCCGTAGGCCTGGGCCGCGACATCGGCGGCCAGGCTGGCCAGGGCCTGGCACATGCGGTCGAGCAGCGCGGCGGTGAGCCCGCGGGCCGGCACCCAGGTGTCATACCAGTGCCAGATGTGGGACAGCAGGATCGGGCGCCCGTCGGGGTCGAATCCGGGGATCGTGTCCGCCAGCACCCGGAGCGGGTCTTCGGGAGGCAGCAGATAGGCCGGAAGAACGGCGGCCGCCCGCCCGGTGGCCCGGTCCCGGGCGGCCAGGTAGTAGATGTGCAGCGGCTCCCGCAGTGGATGCCGCTGGTAGGCCCGCAGCACCGCCGAACGGTAGAACAACGGGGCGTCGCTTTGCTCCACCAGCTCATCCCAGGCCGCGTCCGGCGGGGCGGTCAGCGCCTCCACCAGGTACGGATCGCCCGTGGTCACGCGCCCTCCGCGAGCGTCGCCGCCAGCGCGATGCTCTCCGGGTGCACGCCGCCCCACACGGTGGGCACGAAGTACTCGGCGCCGACGCTCATCACCGTGCCGGCCCGCGATCGCGCGAGTTCCAGGCCCGGGGCGAGGGTGCGCCGCGATCGCGCCCGCACCCGGGCCGAGGTGTCGCCGAGGGCGGCCCAGGTTTCCCTGGGCAGCAGCCGCCAGCACAGCCGCCGGGAGCGCTGCCCCTCGTCCGGCCCGGAACTGACCTCCTCGGACAGGTGCGGCGCGAGCGCGGCGGAGAAGTATCGCCTGGCCTCGTCCGCGGCCCGCTCCGCCTCCCCGGCGCCGGCGCCGCGGGAGAGCTCGTCCTGGCGCGCCAGATCGGCGAACCGCCCGGCGCGCCTGGCCGGGATCTGCGGGCCGTAGGCCAGGTAGCCGGGCGCTCCCCCGGCATGGACGTGCTGGCCCGGGTAGGTGGCCGCCAGCGCCGAGAGCAACTGCGACATCGCCTCCAGGCCGCCGAAGGACCGGCACAGCTCTTCCACCGACCCCCAGTCCGGCCCGGCCGGGCCGGATAGCAGCAGGTGCAGGTCGTTCAGGTCCTTCATCGAGACGATGCCGTCGTTGACCGAGTGAGCGACGATCAGCGCGATGCTCGTTTCCCGGTCGGGCACGGTGACGGGCACCCCGAGGACCTCCCCCTGCTGCCAGCCGGCCATGGGCAGCAGCCCGCAGTGGCCGACGGAGAACGGCCCGATGTGCACGTCGGCGCGGGCGAACGCGTCCTCGTTGCCGGGGAGCACCAGGCTGAACTGGCCGTAGATGTGGCCGCGGTCGGTCCACTTCAGCCACGGGAACTCGCTGGTATCCCAGCACCAGCCGGACCGGCGCAGCCATCCGGTCAGCGCCAGCGCGTCCGGCCAGGCCGGAACCTGGACGTCCAGGTCGCCCTCGTGCCGCAGCGCGGGCTCGGGATAGAGCTCGCGCAGCGCCATCCCCTTGATCACCCTGGCCCGGAACCGGGCCGCGGCGCGCAGGATGGCGAGCACGGGCGGCCGGGCGAGCGTGCGGCGTTCGGTCTCGTCCGCCGCGAGCCGCCGCAGCCGCGCCAGCACCGCATCCGCGCCAGGCCAGCCGACCTCGGCCAGGCTCCGCTCGGCCGCGGTGTAGACGCGGGAGGCGACGATCCGCTCGTACAGCACCCCGGGGTCCAGCCCGGCCAGGCACGAGCCGAGGTCAGCCAGCTCCGCCCCGGTCGCCCCGAGCTTGCCCAGCCCGGCCACCGCCAGCCAGTAGCGCTCCTCAGAGACCGGGTCCATCGTCCCCTCCGTCCGGGCCCGGCGGCCGGCCCAGCGACGCCGCGAGCCGCCCGACCCGTTCCGCGAGGCCGGGGTCGAAGCAGTGCACGTAGCCGTACTGCGCGACGGGCCGGCAGCCCCGGGATGTCTTGGCCTCGGTGCTGCCGAGACCGTAATGGAGCCGGATCACGCCGGTCGTCACGGCCAGCGAGATCGGCTCGTAGAACATCAGCCCGAAGTAGGCCGGCAGCCGCCCCGCGGCGCGGCGGTCGAGCCCGAAGTTGGCCACGTACAGCCGGTCGTCCCATCGCAGCAGCACCAGGAAGCCGAGCGTCTGGCCGTCGCGGCGCGCGTCGATCAGGACCGCGCCGGGCATGGCCTCGGCCAGCCCGCGCAGCCGCGCCGCCACCGCGCCGACGCTGGCCGCGTTGCCGTACCGGGCATGCACCGCCGCCTCCAGGACCGCCAGGCGCTCGGCGTCCCGCGGATCGAGCCCGGTCACGCCGAACGACACGCCCTCGTCCGCCAGCATTCGGCGCTCCCGCAGCACCTGCTTCCTGCGCCCGGGCGACCTGCTGTGCAGGTAGCCGCCGAAGTCGTGCCAGGGAGTATCGAGCACGCAGTGCCAGCCGCTGAAGAACTCGGCGAAGCCGGCCGCGCGCAGCGCCTCGCGGAGCGGGTGCCGGTGTTCGTCGACGTACAGGAACTGCACCGACCTCGCGTCCTGGGCGGCCGCCCGGTCCAGCGACGCGTCGATCAGGGCCGTTGCCGCCCGGCAGCCGGGCGACCCCTGGGCCAGCAGCGGCCGGGACTGCCCGACCTGGCGCGAGCCGCAGCCCAGCGCGGGCAGCAGTTCCGGGCCGGGGACGTCGCCGACGCCCTCGGGCCGCTGCGCGGCCAGGCGGCCGAGCACCAGGTCGGGCCGGATGAACGGGGAGGTGGCGCTCTCGTCGATGAAGTACCCGGGCAGGATTCCTCCCGGCCTGCCGCATCCGTCGACGGCGGCCAGGTGCAGGGCGCGCTGGGGGCGCATGCGTTCGACGGCCCGGGCCCAGGCCGCCGACAGGTAGAAGTCGTCGGGGCCGGCCAGCGAGTCCCACGCGGCGGCGCCGGCCGGATCGGCCGGATCGGCGGGCACGACCCGCAGGCCGCCCGTCATCTGGCCGATCCCGGGTCGCCGCACCCGGCGGGCAGGCCGGCGATGTAGCCGTCGATCCGGCCCGCGGCGATCAGGGTGTTGGCCTCATCTTCGCTGAGCGCCGGCGACCAGAGCAGGACCGTGCGCCCGTGCTCGTTACGCAGCCGTTCGGCCAGCCGGGTCCGCTCGATCCGCTGGCCGGTCCGGGCGGCGGGGACCACGAGGAAGCCGGCCGTCCCG
>JASHUI010000518.1:0-5170 GCA_030040095.1 Streptosporangiaceae bacterium
GGTCGCGATGAAGATTGACGGCCCGGGGATTCAGCACCGGTCGGAGCTCGGCGGGGTGCGCACCGGGCTGTCGTCCGCGGCGGCCGTCCAGGCGGCGTGGGCTGAGCTGGCCGAGGTGGCAGCGACGATGCGGCCGGGCCGGCTCCCCGAGGTGCTGGTGCAGCCGATGATCTCCGGCGGCGTTGAGCTGTTCGTCGGCGGCCTGCGGGACGAGCAGTTCGGCCCCGTGGTCCTGTTCGGCGCCGGCGGGGTGCTGCTGGAATTCGTCCGGGACACCGCGGCCGGCCTGGCGCCGCTCGACGATGCGTCCGCGCTGAGGCTGATCACGTCCACCCGGGCCTACCGGCTGCTGCGCGGCCTGCGGGGCGCGCCCGCCGCGGACATCGGCCGGCTGGCCGCGGCGGTGGCCGCGATCTCCAGGGTCGCCGCGCTGGATGATGTCGCGGCGCTCGACGTCAACCCGCTGATCGCGCTCCCCGACGGCGTGGCCGTGGTCGACGCGAAGATCGTGACGGCTGGGACGAGGGAGAACTCCTGATGCCCGTTACGGAGCCCTTGACAGCAACTGTATCTACCTGTAACCATACGCGGCATGACATCACCGGCCGATAAGAACATCCCGGGGCTGCACGTCCGCCGTGAGTCGCCGGTACCGGTGTTCTTGCAGCTCAAGAGCCAGCTCGAGTACCTGATCGTCACCGGCAAGCTCCCGCCCGGGCACCGGCTGCCCTCGATCCGGCGGGTGGCCCGGTTCCTCGGCGTCGGCCCGGCCACGGTCGTGCGCGCCTATCAGGAACTGGTGAACGCGGGGCTGGCGGTGTCCAACGAGAGCGTCGGGTTCTTCGTCACCGGCGCCGAGCCTGCCTGGAGCCGGCCGCACGCCCGGGTCCGCGACCAGGTCACGGCGCTGCTCGAGAACGCCGTGCAGGAAGGCCTGAGCATCGATCAGGTGCTGCAGATCTTCCTGGCGCAGGTCGCCGAGTTCCGGGTATCGCAGGCCCGCCCCGAGATCATCGTGGTCTGCAAGCCCGGCGGCCGGATCGAGGAGCTGGCGATGCACCTGCGCCACGCCCTGGCCGACCTCGGGGTCGAGGTGACCGGCGTCGGCCTGGACGACATCGGCGCGGACCTGGCCGGGTGGATGCCGAGGCTGCAGAAGGCCCAGTGCGTGGTCAGCCTGATGTTCGACGTGCAGCAGGCCCGGTCGCTGCTCGCGGGCCGGGGCATCGAGGTCATGCCCCTGCTCGGCGCCCTGCGCGAGGACACCAGGGACCGGATCATCAGCTTGCCCGCGGGCACCAGGGTCGGCATCGTGTCCGGCTCCGTCGACTTCGTCGACGGCATGATCACCGCCGCGACCAGCCTCAACCCGGGGCTGGTCATCACCGGGGCCTGCGACTCCTCCGACCAGCAGGTCATCGGCCAGCTCCTGGCCCAGTCCGACTGCATCATCTACGGCACCCTGGCCCGGCAGGTCATCGACCGGCAGCTGCCGTCGTCCGCCGAGTCCATCGAGCTGATCTACATCCCGGACGACTCGTCCATACAGCGGCTGCGCCGCCTGCTCCGCGACGAAGGGCCGTGACCGTTGAGCGCCGCCGAGATTGACTTCCCCGCCGAGGGAGTCGGCCGGATCACGCTGAACCGGCCGCACGTGCTGAACGCGATCAACCGCGAGCTGCTCGACGACCTGGCCGCGGCCACCGAGCGACTCGAGCGCGACGACTCGGTGCGGGCCGTGCTCCTGACCGGAGCCGGGCGCGCGTTCTCGGCCGGCTTCGACCTCAAGGCCGAGGCCGAGGAGGGCACGCTGCCGATCGAGACCTGGGCCGAGCGGTTCACCGAGGACTGGGACATCTTCCTGCGCATCTGGCGCAGCGCCAAGCCCTACGTCGCCGCCGTCCGCGGCTACAACCTGGGCGGGGCGCTGGAGCTTTCGCTGCTGGCCGACGTCACCGTGGCGTCCGCCGGCGCGAAGTTCGGCCTGCCGGAGATCCGGCACGCGGGCGGCCCGGGGGCAGCCATGCTCCCGTGGGTCACCGGCATGAAGGCGGCCAAGCTGCTCATGATGAGCGGCGACAGCGTCGACGCCGCGCGCGCCCTCGAGCTCGGCATCGTCACGACCGTCGTCGCCGAGGACGAGCTCGACGACGAGTCGATCCGGATCGCGTCCCGGCTGGCCGAGATACCGCCCACCGCGATGAAGCTCACGAAGCTTGCCCTCAACCGGACCTATGAGCGAATGGGGTTCCTCGGCGCCGTCAACGAGAACTACCTGATCTCGACGGTGCTCAACGCGACCTCTGCCTATCGCGAGCAAGAGAAGCAGAGGCAGGAAATCCCGCTGAAAGAGTTCTTGAGTAAACGCGACGCTGCGGACCGCTGATCGTTCCTTCTGCAATTGGCGAGAGTAAAAGGATCAAACATGACACAGGGCTCCATCAACAGAAGGTTTTTCCTCACCAGGTCGGGCCAGGCCTGCGCCGCGCTCGGGGTCCTGTCGGCCGGGGGCCTGCTGGCCGGCTGTAGTTCGGCCGCGTCGTCGGCCGGCTCGGGCTCATCGGGCTCATCAGGGAAGACGATCCATATCTCCCTGCAGGAGAGCTACATCAACAACGCGGAATTCGCGGGTTACTACATCGCGGCGAAGAAGGGGTATTTCGCCAAGTACGGGCTCGACGTCGACATCATCCCGGCCGGCGCCACGACGGACCCCAGGACGGTCGTGGCGAACGGCGGCGCGCAGATCGGGTTCGTGTCGGAGACCAGCGACGTGCTGATCGGGATATCCCAGGGCGTGCCCTACAAGTGCTTCGGCGCGACGTTCCAGGCCAACCCGGGCTGCCTGATGGTGCTCGCGAAGTCGGACATCTTCAGCGTGAAAGACCTCGAAGGCAAGACCATCGGCATGCAGGACGATGCCCGTCAGCAGGTCATCGGCATCCTGCAGAGCAACGGGGTCCCGGTGGACAAGGTCAACCTGCAGGTGGTCGGCGACGACCCGACGCCGCTGGTGCTCGGCAAGATCGACGCGTACACGGCGTACGCGTTCAACGAGCCGATCGCGCTGAAGATGCAGGGCATCGGCACCAGGTGCTACTCGTTCTCCGACATCGGCCTGCCCGGGTACGGCGACAACCTGATCGCCACCAACGACACGATCCAGTCGAGCCCGGACATGCTGGCCAGGTTCGTCCGGGCATCGCAGGAGGCCTGGGCGTACTCGATCGCGCATCCCGCAGTAGCGGTGGCCACGACGCTCGACGACTACCCGTCCGGCCAGAACGCCACCCAGCAGCAGCTGCAGATGCAGGCCCAGATCCCCATGCTCACGTCCGCGGCGACCAGGGCCAACGGGCTGCTGTGGATCGAGCCGAGCGTCTGGACCCAGGCCATCAAGACCGCGGAGGCGGCGAACTCACTCAAGAAGCCGCTTACTGTGGCCGACAGCATGACCCTGGACATCCTGCAGCTCGCCGCGAAGGTCTCCCCGGTTTGACGATGGAGCCCGCAGCGACAACCAACCCCGAGCTGATCGTCGAGATCGAGGCCGCGTGCCTGCGGTACTCGACCCGGCCCCCGGTCCAGGCTCTCGACGGCATCAACCTCACCGTCCCGAGGGGCAGCTTCGTGAGCCTGATCGGGCCGTCGGGCTGCGGCAAGTCGACCCTGCTCCGGCTGGTGGCGGGCATCCTCGAGCCGACCAGCGGGACGGTGCGGGTCGAGGGCGGCTCGCCCGCTGCGGCGCAGCGGGCGCACCGGTTCGGGTTCGTGTTCCAGGATCCGGCGCTGCTCCCGTGGCGCTGCGTTCAGGACAACGTGGAGCTGCTGGCCGAGCTCATCGGCCAGCCGCCGGCCCAGCGGCGCGCCCGCTCGCTCGAGCTTCTCGCCCTGGTCGGCCTGGACGGGCGCGAGCGGCTCCGGCCGGCCCAGCTGTCCGGCGGCATGCGCCAGCGGGTGTCGATCGCCCGGGCCCTGGCCATCGAGCCGTCGATCCTGCTCATGGACGAGCCGTTCTCCGCGCTGGATGAGTTCCAGCGCGAGATCCTCAACGAGGAGCTGCTGCGGATCTGGCAGGAGCAGCAGAACTCGGTCCTCTTCGTCACGCACAACATCGAGGAGGCGGTTTATCTCTCCGACACGGTCCACGTCATGAGCGCGGGCCCCGGCCGGATCGTCGAAAGCATCGCGGTCGACCTGCCGAGGCCGAGGACCGGGGCGATGCGGGTGATGCCGGAGTTCCTTCAGCTGAGGAGGCACCTGCGTGACGTCCTCGTCCATTGACCGGTCGGCCGCGGGCCCCGATGTGGCGGCCCGGCCCGCGGCCGGGCCGGGACGGCGCCCGCGCCGCGGCTCGTTCCTGACCAGGTGGCTGCTGCCGCTCGCGGTCATCGTGGTCGTGCTGTGCATCTGGCAAGTGGTCGTCGTGATCTTCGGGCTGAAGCCCTACTTCGTCCCCTCGCCCACGCTGATAGCGCGGACGTTCTGGGACAACGCGCGGACGATCGGCGACAACACGGTGCCGACGGTCCTGCAGGCGGCCACCGGGTTCGCGATCGGCAACGCCCTCGCGGTCCTGCTGTCGATCTGGTTCGTCCACGTCAGGCCCGCGCGCCGGGCGCTATACCCGCTGGCGATCATCCTGCAGAGCATCCCGCTGGTCGCGCTGGCCCCGGTCGCGATCGTGACCCTGGGCACCGGGTTCACCACCAAGGTCGTGATGACCGCGATCATCTCGTTCTTCCCGACGCTGGTGAACATGATGCGGGGCCTGGACTCCATCGACCCGTCGCTGGTCGAGCTGTTCAAGAGCGTTCATGCCAACCGGGCCAGCGTGCTATGGAAGCTGCGGTGGCCGAGCGCCCTGCCGTACCTGTTCTCCGGGCTGCGCATCACCGCCAGCGCCAGCGTGGTCGGCGCGATCATCGTCGAATGGATCGGGAGCGACACCGGGCTCGGCTACATGGTCATCAACTCGACCTACCAGTTCAACACCCCGTTGCTGTGGGCGGCGCTGGTGGCCTCGTCGCTGCTGGTGCTGGCCGCGTTCGGCCTGGTCGCACTGGCCGAACGGGTGCTGATCCCCTGGTACTCGCCCTCCGGAGCCGAGGGCTCCTGACCCGGGGCGGCGGGCCCGCTGCCTGCCGGTAGGCAGCGGGCCCTCGGCCGG
>JASHUI010000519.1:0-8037 GCA_030040095.1 Streptosporangiaceae bacterium
AGCTGGGCCCGCAGCGCGTCCCGCTCCGCGGCGAGCTCGACAAGCTGCGCGCGCAGAGCGGCTGCGTCAGAAGGAAGGGTCATCTTTTCACCTCCTCTCCTCGCGAGAAGGCGAGCGGGAGGCGAGAAACCAGGTGAGCCGCGGCCGGCTCGAACGCGGCCGCGGTCAGGGCGCCACCCAGGTCCGGTTCGTGGAACCGGACCACACGCAGGCCCCGGGCCTCGGCGTCGTCGCAGAGCCAGCCCAGAGACAGCTCATCGGCGACCGCCAGGACGACCAGGGTGTTCGATGCCGCATGCCAGTCGCCGGCCATGGCCGGGAAGGCGAGGGCGAAGTCGATTGCCGCGTGCGCCGCCTGGCAAGCCTGCGTTCCGGGATGCAGATCGGCCCGGGTAATCAGGTACAGGCGCGGAAGACCGTAGCCCTAGCGGTGCGGCACAAATCGGATTATAGCCGTCGCTGGCCCGCTCGACCACTTTGCGCCGCCGCGCGACCTGCGGCACGGCGGCCTGGCCGCCGCTGGCAGAATCAGCGCCATGGCCGAACGGCGCCGCATCGAAGTCGTGGGCGCGCTCGAGTCCGTCTACCGGAACATCACCGCGGTCGCCGATGGCCTGAGCGAGGCCGACCTGATGCTGCCCAGCCGGTGTGCCGGCTGGGCCGTCGCCGACGTCCTGTATCACGAGCTACTCGACGCCCGGCGCGCGCTGCGCACGTTTGCCAGTCCGTCGGCCGAGCCCCCCGACGTGGACCAGGTCGGGTACTGGGCCCTCTACCCTCTTCTGGGCGAGTCGGCCCAGGCCGGGCGCGCGGAGGCCGCGGCCCACGCACGGCACGTGCGCATGGTGGCCTCGGCCTATCCGCCGGGCGGCCTGCAGTGGGAGTGGCGGGAGACCTCCGAGGCAGCCTGCCGCGCGGCCCGTGCCTGTCCGCACCAGGCGGTCGCGACCCAGGGGCACGTGCTGACCACGGTCGACTTCATGGCCACGCTGGCAGTGGAGGCCGCCGTTCACTACCTCGACCTGACCGTGGCGCTGCCCTCGGCCCCGCCCCCTGACGCCGCCTCCCTTGCCCTGGTGCGGTGGGTCCTGGATGGGTTGCTCGGTACGCCCATGCCCGGTGAATGGGACGACCAGACCTGCGCCCTCAAGGGCACCGGCCGGGCGCCGGTCACCGCCGCCGATCGGGCGGTCCTAGGCGAGCTGGCGCGGCGGCTGCCGCTGTTTGGATAGGCGCGGAAAGCTCTGCGGGACGAGCGCGACAAAACGGCGAACTCGCTGGACCGCGTAACATCGGCATCGCCGATGGTGTTGGATAGCCCTGGTTGCGTTCGGATTTTCATGCGACCTGCGCCCGCCGGATCTGAGAGCCGGTCTCTCGGAGTCCGGGGCCCACAAAGCAGACGCACGGCCGCGGCAACCCGGGGCCCTCAGAAGAGGATCCCGGAGATCGTCTCGTAGGAGAAGGTAAATGCCTCAGGGCACCGTAAAGTGGTTCAACGCCGACAAGGGCTATGGCTTTATCGCACCGGACGATGGCACCGCCGACGTCTTCGTGCATCACACCGCGATCCAGGTTGACGGGTTCCGCAGCTTGCACGAGAACCAGCGGGTCGAGTTCACCGCCGGCCAGGGTGCCAAGGGCCCACAGGCCGAGCAGGTCCGCCCGCTCTGATCCGGCCAGGCCACGCACGAGGGACCCGGGGGGCCTTCGCCCCCCGGGTTCTTTTCACAAGGTCAGTATTCAGCGGTGGGCGGGGAAAGCTGCGCAAAGGCACCAAACAACCCAATAGTACATGGCCTATTAGCCTTTGCTGCGAAATCAAACGTGCGTTCTGCAGATTGCAATCAGAGAACAGCTTCTGCTGTGGCCGGGACCGTGTTATAACTCCGTCGTAACGAGACTGCCTCCTATGCCACGAGGGAGCAATGTGCTGGCGAAAGAGATTCCTGTGCGAGTTATTCGCCCGAGGTGACGGCTCGCGCCAGCGGGACCGGTTGCCGTGCCGCGTGGCCCGGCCACGCCGAGCCCTGGGGCCACCACAGCCGCCGGTGAGGCGGTGCGCGGCTCGCCGCTCTCGCTGAAGCGCCGTCGTCGGCTGCCGCCGCGACCCTGGTTCCTCCCGGGCTGACCCGCTGCCGCCCCGCGCCGGCGCCCGGTACGCTGTGCCTCGATGATCGTTCTCGTGGGCGGTGTGGCGGGCAGCGGCAAGACGACGGTTGGCGTGTTGCTGGCCGAGCGGCTGCACTGGCGCTTCGCCGACGCCGACGCGTTTCATCCCTCAGCGAATATCGCGAAGATGCGGTCGGGCATCCCGCTTACCGACGCCGACCGCGCGCCCTGGCTGGCCGGGATCGCCGCGTGGATGGACGAGCGCATAGCGGCGGGGGAGTCGGCGGTCGCCGGATGCTCGGCCCTGAAGCAGAGCTACCGGGACCAGTTGCTCACCGGGCGGCCCGCGGCCAGGCTGGCGTTCCTGGTGATCAGCAGGGAGCTCGCGCATGCCAGGCTAGCCGCACGACACGGCCACTTCTTCACCGTCCAGCTGCTGGACAGCCAGTTCGCCGAGCTCGAGGAACCCAGGGAAAGCGAGCAAGTAATTCTGCTCGACGCGGCCCAGCCTGCGGACCGGCTGGCCGCGGAGATCGCCGACTGCCTCGGGCTGGTGGCCGACCGTGCATAAGATCATGCCTGGCGCCGGGACCGACCCTGACCCGCCCCTGCCAGGCGGGTGACACGTTGGAGGATTCATGAGCAGCACCCAGAACGCTGGCGACCCGCCCGCCCAGGTTCCGGAAGCCGAGATCTACCGGGCGGCCAGGCAGGACAAACCCTGGGGACACGAGCTGATCTTCGCCGCGGCCGACGGCAAGTACATCGGAAAGATCATCCACGTCGATGCCGGGCACTCGCTCAGCCTGCAGTACCACCGGAAGAAGGAGGAGACGATCAGCGTCATGATCGGGGAGGCGCTGATCGAGTACGGCGCCGCTGCCGACCGGCTGACCGATCGGCACTTCGGCCCCGGAGACACCATCCACCTCCCGGCGGGCGTGCTGCACCGGATCACCGCGATCTCGGACCTGGACTTCGCCGAGGCGTCCACCGCCTATCCAGGATGGCGCGAGGACGTGGTCCGGCTCGAGGACCGCTACGGGCGAGCCGGAACCAGCGCTCCCTGACCGTTCCGCGGACGCCCCGCCGTCCTCGCGGACAACGCACCCCCCGCGGACACAGTCACCGTC
The DNA here is from genome assembly GCA_030040095.1 of Streptosporangiaceae bacterium. Lineage (GTDB taxonomy): Bacteria > Actinomycetota > Actinomycetes > Streptosporangiales > Streptosporangiaceae > JASHPR01. Next base: position 3,246 of record JASHUI010000519.1, read on the forward strand.
GCCTGAACCCCGGTCGCCCCTGAACCCGGCCGGCCAGGCCGGGGATGAGCGTGAGCGGCCCATCGTTGCTGAAACAGCAGCAGCGACGGCCCGTTCATGTCATTGGGCCGCGCTGGATAAGGCCGCCGGGTGACCGGTTATAGCGGATATGTCCGGTAATGGGAACTTGCCCAATCAGCCCCCGGGACCACAACAGGATACGGCCGGTGACATGGCGTCACCGGCCGTACAGGGCACCCTGGGCTCGCCCGCGAAGTGCCCGCAGGGCGTGTCCCGCGGGGGACCGGTTAGGGTCCCCCGCGGGGTCTCGCCTTATCCGACGGTGTAGGAGTAGGGAATTCCGGCCAGCTCGTCGGCGGCGAACTGATCGTACGGCGGAACCGCCGTGAGCAGATCGTCAACGTAGAGCGTGCCCGTCACCGTCGTGCCCGGGGCCGCGGACGGCGTGATCGTGACATCGATGGTGGCGGTCTGGCCCGGGTTGATGGTGACCGGGCTGACCGTCGCGGCCGGGTTGATGGACGCGAGCTCGATGTCGCCCGTGGTCGAGCTCACCGACGTGTCGAACTGCTTGGCCACCACCGTCATGGACGAGCTGGCGGTGCCCGCCGGCGCCGGACCTGAGTACGGCCCGCATTCGGTCGGGGCGGAGCCCCAGAAGCCGTTCTCGATGCTGGCGCCTGGCGGGTTGTAGCTGACCGTTTCGGTCGTCGCGCAGAGCGGACCGGCACCCGGGTTGTGGCTGGAGAGGTCCGGGTCGCCCTGGAACGGTCCCCAGTCAAACATGATCGGCAGGGACGCGGTCGACGTGCTGCTGGCGCTGGACGCCTCCGTCGGCACGAACCAGGCCGGCTCGGCTCCGGTCATCGGCAGGGTCACTCCGGCGATCTGGTCCTGGCCGGCCAGCGTGATGTTGGCCGTCTGGTCCAGCCTCGGGTCGACGAAGAAGTCCTCCGGCGCGTCGCCGTTGTTCGTGATCGTCACAGGGACGGTCACCGGCGTGCCCGCCGCCAGGACGATCCTCGGGGAGTCTGGCAGCCCGGGGGCGCTGGTACTGACGTCGTTGAACACCACGTTCCCGGTGTACGGCTGGGAGATCTCGTCCCCGACCACCGGCTCGGAGAACTCCACGATGAGCGTCCAGGTGCCGGGCGCCGGGTTGAGGGTGTACGCGGTCAGCGACAGCGTCTGGGTGCCGTTGGTGTTGTTCTGCCCGAAGCCGAGCGTGTCGCCGTCCGGGCTGATCAGGTAGGAGCCCACCGGGTCGTTCACGTCGTTGGTGAGCGACACGTTGGCGGTGATGTTCTTCACGCCGTGGCCGACGTTGAACTCGTAGAACTCCTCCTGACCCTCACCGGGCGCCCGGCCGTTACCGCCGGTCAGCGTGCCGCTGAACGCGCCGCCGTTGGCCGGATCGATCTCGGAGCGCAGCGTCACCGGGATCGTGCTGGTCCCGCCGGCCCCGAGATTCGAGGTGAACACGATCGACCCGTCCGAGTCACCAGGTGACGAGGGCGTGGTCTCGGTCACCGTGACCGTCTGGCTCTGGCCCGGGGCCAGAGCCAGGACCGACGGCGAGACCGAGCCGAACGAGGCGAACTGCTCGGTCGACACCTGCCAGCCGACTGTCCCGTTGGTCCCGCCATCCGCGGCCACGTCGCCGAACAGCACGCCGGTCCACAGGCCCGGTGTCGGGTAGGTGACGTCGGCGGTGTCGAAGTTGCCCACGCCCTGCGGGAACGAGTGCGAGGCGAACCGGCCCAACGGGTCGATCAGGATCATCCGCACCCGCGCGTTCAGGCCGTTGTTCGGGTTGCCCGGATAGAAGTCGGACGCGACCAGCCGGTCCTGGCCCGGCGGGACGATGAAGTGGAATTCGGCGTAGTTGTTCTGCAGGCCCTGGTAGTTCTCGAACTGCGGGCTGGTGGCGTCGTTCAGGACGGCGGTGCCGCTCTGAACGTTCTGGTCCGGCCCGAAGTCGCGGCCCTGGACGCTGACCAGCTGCGGCACCGAACCGGTGTTGGTCACGGTGACCGGCCAGCTCTGCGTGGTGCCGGGCAGCGCGGTCGCGCTCAGCGAGTTCGCCGACTTGAGCAGCGTGGCGCCCTGCGGGCTGCCGCCGTTGATCGACTCGGCGAGCTGCACCGCCTTGTACGCGTTGACCAGGCCGGCGCCCTGCTCGTCGGCGGGCGCGCCGAGGTCGGTCGCGGTGCTGACCAGGATCTGCTTGATCAGCGCCGGCGTCGGGCTGGCCCCGCCGTGGGTGATCCGGTAGGCCTGGATCACCAGCGCCGCGACGCCCGCGGTCAGCGGCGAGGACTCGCTGGTCCCGCCGGCTTCCTCGAACCCGGGCGCTTCGCCGATCGGGCTGGTGCACCCAACGTAGAGCGCGATGTCGGTGCTGCAGGAGGCCCAGCTCAGCTCGGCCGGCGCGACCAGGCTGACCGTGCCGCCGGTCTCGTTCTGGCCGCCGGAGCTAAGCGCGCTGATGTTGTCGTTCAGCCAGCCAGTAGTGGCGAAGTAACGCGCCGCAGCGTAGTTGGTCTGGGCGTAGAAGCGGTCATCGGTCGACCCGCCGACCGAGATGACGTTGGGGTCGGTGGACGGGGAGCCGATGGTGTTGGCCGAGCCGGCGTCGCCGCTGGACACCGTGACCGTGACGCCGGCCGCGACCGCGGCGTCGTCGAACTGCTTGGTCGCGTCGAGCGCGGTGATGTCGGGGAACGGGTTGGAGCCGAACGACTCGTTGATGACGTTGACGTGGTCGGTCTCGACCGCGTAGTTGATCGCCTCGAGGAAGTTGGACTCGGTGGTGTCCTCGAACGTGCCGAACACGTCCAGGCCGACCACGCTCGCGCCGGGAGCCACGCCCTCGATCCGGACGTTGCACGCGGACGGGTCGGGCTGCGCGCTGTAGTCCTGCACGTTGTAGACGTGGATGCCCTGGCCAGCGATCGAGTTGGCGTCGAGGAAGGCCTCGTCACCGTCGGTGAGCTGGCCCGGGCCGTCGCCGGTGAAGTCCTGGTAGTCGCCGCCCGTGGCCGGGTCGAACACCGACGTGCCGTCGGGCCGGATGAAGTTGACGTTGTTCGGGTCGAGCCCGTCGGCGATGTAGGCGACCTTGACGCCGGCGCCGGTGATGCCGAGCGACCGCGCGGTCGGCTGGTTCGGGTTGCTCGAGTCGACGCCCATCAGCGCGAGGCCCTCGGGGTCGAGCTGGACCGCCCCGTTCGCGCCGCAGGCGCCCGGGATCACGTTCGGGGTCAGCGATGTCGGCGCGTCCGACTTGTGGTTGACCCTCTTCGCCGCCGTGGTGATGGTCTGCGCCGGGCCGGCCGTCTCGGGCTGCGCCCCGCGGATGGTCACGTCCGGGATAACCTCGGCCACCGACGAGTTGGCCTTCAGCCGCGACTCCTCGCCCGCGGAGACCGTGGCCGCGAACGAGTTCACGAGCTGGTAGGCCTTGACGTGGGTGGCGTGCACCGCACTCAGCTCGTTCAACAGCGGCTTCTGGGCGGTCTTGATCATGCCGGCGCGCACCGTGGCCGCCCGGCTGCCCACCGGGGCGGCGGCCAGCTGGCTCTTCATGATCACGATCACATGCTGGTTCACGTGCTGCGACAGCTGTGCGGCCAGCGCCGGAGTCATCGGCGCCGTCGCGACGTTCAGCGCCGCGGGCGCGGCTGTCGCCGACCCCGCGATGACGGACTGTCCGGCCACCAGGGCCGGCACCGCCGCCGCTGCTATGAGAAAGGTGAATGACCTGCCCCGGGCGCGCGCCCATGGGGCCCCGCCCGTCCTGCGTCCTTGCATGCTCGCCTCATCCTCCAGGCGGCCCAGACAGCCGCGGTGAGTGCGTCCCAGCGCATCGTGGCCCGGACGGCCAGGTACGTGATGACATACAAGCCCGGACGGTAGCAGTAAATGGAGCTTCATGAGAATTTTCAGCAATATAACTTTTCAATTACGAATGAGTGATCTTAAGCTGCCTGGATCCTTATCGGAGCCACTCAGCAATCCTGGTTGTATTGGCTGGCTCACATTGCCGGAATAGAAGCTATTAGTGACCTTGTGTCACGTTTGACCAGAATAGGAGGCCGACTAGCTCCATGACCGGTTATCCAGGGCTCGGAGCAGGGGGGAGAACGGGTTGAGTTCTGGGCCTGGACACGAACCGCGCATCGGCGGCCGGTGCGACCCGCGTTTCAGCGCCGTGCGCGAGGCCTTTGCCGCCAACTTCGCCGACCGCGGCGAGACCGGCGCCGCCGCCTGCCTGGTGGTCCAGGGGACCGTGGTCGCCGACATGTGGGGCGGCCTGGCGGGCCCGGGACCGCGTCCGTGGCGCCGGGACACGCTGGTGAACGTGTTCTCGGTCGGCAAGGGCCTGATCGCCGTGTGCGCGGCCCGTCTGGCCGGGCAGCGGCGGCTCGACCCCGACGCGCCGGTCGCCAGCTACTGGCCGGAGTTCGCCGCCGCCGGAAAGGCGGGCATCACGGTGCGGCAGCTGCTCAGCCACCAGGCGGGCCTGCCCGCGCTCCGCGATCCGCTGCCGGACGGCAGCATGCTGGACTGGGCCACGATGACCGCCTCGCTCGCCGCCGAGCCGCCCTGGTGGCCGCCCGGAACCGGGCATGGCTATCACGTGAACACGTTCGGGTTCCTGGCCGGAGAGCTGATCAGGCGGGTGGCCGGCATGACGGTCGGCGCGATGCTGCGGGATGAGGTCGCGCGCCCGCTCGGGGCCGACGTGCACATCGGGCTGCCCGCCGCCGAACACGGCCGGGTCGCGGAG